>NZ_BCNB01000001.1 GCF_001485575.1 Haloarcula sp. CBA1127 | reverse complement strand
ATCACAGTCAGTTGTCGAATCCGGCCCGTCGGCGGGTCAGCAGGGTCGTCGACACCCTCCGCATCGAAAATGTCGCTGGAGATGTCGCCGTTATCTGTGGCCTGGAGTCCCTGATCGAGACGCGCAATGTAGTCCGCGCGTTCCCGAACGTTGGCCGAGAACAGCGTGTCCCGTGCGTTCGAGAACGTTCGCTCGTGGGCCCCATCGGCGCGGAGCAGATCAGCATCGATCGCATCCTGGACAGACTCGTTCACGGCGTCAATACACGCTTCGATCCGTGTTCGGGGCCGTGGCTCTCTGCACCCTTGACGACCACATCGGCGTAGAGGGCTTCCAGGAACGCTTCCGAGTCGTTCACGTACGGTCCCCTGGTGAAGTCACGGAGTTCCGAATCGAGTCGTCGTCGCCACTCGTCGGCATCGTCCTGCACTGCCTCGAACAGGGCTCGAACGTACACGTCGGCGACGAATTCGTCCGGACGGTCCGGTGCTTCCCGTGTGGCGGTCGATTCGATCCTGGCGCTCACGATCTCGAGCCACTCGTCGGTCACCAGGCTGTCGGTGTGGGTTCGACCGACCGTCGCGAACGCCTCGGCGAAGATCCGTTCGAAGATGTCGGCTCGGTCGAGCTCGATCCAGTCGAGGGAGAACTGGTCGTCGAGAACCGACAGCACCTCGATTACACAGAAGCGGACCTCCTCAGACTCGACGCCGGCGGCGTGTCCGAGTGCTCCACCGAACACCGAGGCCACGTACACGACTGGATGTGGTGGATTATCCGGCGCGGTCGCAGCCGTTTCGATCTGTGACAGCACCGCCTTGACCAGTCGCTCGTGCGTGCGTTCGCCAACGTCAGACCGAGTCAGCACCGCAGTCAGAATCTCTGCGTCGACCGCCGCGACGCGTTGAACCAGGTCGTCTCGTCGGGCTCGTCGATGGACTCGCGACTGTGACGTAGCGACTGGACGAGCACCGTGACCCACTCCTGGGTACGACTCGATGCGCCATCAGCCGCCCATCGAAACGGCTGCGCCGCCGTAGACGTCTGCGAGGAACTGAACCGGGTTGTCGACCGATTCGGCCGAACTCGCCCGTGCTTCGATGCAGTCCGTGATGCCAGTGTACCACGTGTGCTCTTCGCGTGGCGTCACACTGGGGTCAGGTTCGGCCAAATCGCCAAACATGTTCCACTCGTCCCAGTGGCCCGACTCGGCCGACCCATACATCCCGTTCGTCTCGACGCTGTCGTCCGAATCGGCCGAGTCAGGTTCGAACCCTGAACGGCTGTCGAAAGGGCGTCGCGATACACGGCTGTCAGATGCTGGGTCCGTTTCTGGGTTGACTCCGTGGCGGCACCACCCCGTGTCACTGACTCGTCGTAGAGTGCCATCCAGTCCTCGAAGCCCAGGGAGTCGTCGAACGGAATCGATTTTACGCCGTACGGGTACTGACTGACCTGATCTGGGTATTGCTGCTCGACGTTGCCAAAGGCCGCGAGGGCCGTGGCGTGCAGCACTGCCCGGAGTTCCTGTTCGGCGTCGAAGTGGCCGGCGTCTGTGATGGAGTCGACGAAGACGGTGACACGTCGCAAACAACTGCTCGGCGCGGTCGAGGTTGCCCGTCTGGACGACGGTCCGAACGCACCCCCGTAGGCGTCCGTCACGAAACGCCTCGGGATCCACGTCGAGTGTCGACACTGTCGCTGTGTTTGCCATGCTGCGCCCGACGGCATCGAGCCAGGGGCCGATCCGGTCGTCCGAACACTCGTGTTCGAACACCCACTGGCCGACAGCGGCGACGTAGGACGCTTCGAGCATCCGCTGGTCCGGCGTCCTGATCGGTAATGATCGCGACCGCGTCGCTGGCACGGGACTGGATATCGGCCACCCAGTCAGCCATCGCCTCGGGCGAACAGTCGCCGTCCGCGACGGCCCGAGCATGGACCCGAAGCTCTGTGCAAGCACGACCGTCGTAAAGTGATCGTTGGGACTCGAAGCGTACTGGCGAACGAGTGAGACGATCGTCGCGAGACCGCCGTTCGCTGCCGGCTGGATTCTCCGCCCGTCGGACGATCCGGCCGACGGCCTTCCCGTAGACGAAGTGAAGCGGAAACCGCCACCCGTCGTCCGCGACCATAGCGTGAAGCGTTTCGTCGACACACCCGATTGCGCCGTGGTTTACCACCGATCCGTCCGGCGGCTGTGCGAGCCTCGCCAGTGCACCCGAGAACGCGGTGGCAAACGGCTCTAAATTCCCGCCGATACTCTCCTCGTGGGGATTCGATACCTCGTTCGTGACCTCTAACACACCGAGTGCGACCGCGTGGACCCACTCGTCAGTTCTCGGATTAGCCAACGCAACGGCTGTGATTGCGGTCTCGTAAACTTCGCCCCGGTACTGGAGAGCCCCCTCCGTGTCGGAACTCCGATTCCGCCCCACGTCCGCCACGAGGTCGTCGACAAACGAGAGCCACTGCTGTGCTGCGTCGGGCCCGTGTGTCGTCGAGACGATGTCGACAACCTCAGCAAGAACACGCCCCACGAACGCCCCATCGAGTGCGTGATCCGGAACACTCGCAATGGCTGCCAGGGTGCTCTGGTCGGCGACCGACTCGACGTCGACGTTCCGACGAGACGGGAACTGCACCGTGTTCCAGCCAATTGCATCCAGTAGCTCCTGCGCAACGGCTGCCGGGTCACGATCAGTCTCGACGCTCGGATCCTTGACCGAGAATTCGACGCGGTCAGTCCAAGCTGGAAGTTCGTCACAGCCAGCCCGTTCAGCGATCTCGTCGAGGCGCTCGCGATTGGTGTCGTCACAGATGAGCAGCGCGCCGGCACAACTTCCGTCCCCGACCCACTCGGGGAGTGCTCGGACGCCATCGTCGCCGAGTATCTTCGCTGGTTCGGCCCCGTACGTCGCGACGACGACCGTGTTCGGTGTCGCTTCGACCCCCGTCCGAATCTGGTCGGGGTTTCTCAGGTCGGGGAGTTTGACGGTCGTTCCCCAGTCCTCGAGTTCCGAAGCGAGTGTGGCAGCGACCTGTCGTTTTCCGCTCGATCTCGGGCCACTGAGGACGACCAGCCCGCCATCGAGCGCATCGAGGAGGTCGTCGCCACCGTTGCCGTCCTCTCCGTCGACGAACGACCGCCAGTCCAGCCCCTCCTCGTCGGTCTCGTCAGCCTCCTGAATCGTGCCCGGGAGCTCACGCTCGGCAGCAGCCTCGTGCAGTGCCTCCGGCCCGTCCCAGTGCCAGGCACCGACGAGTGGCGAGGAGCCATACGCTTCAGGGTCCGTGGAGACGGTTTCGAGCGATGCACTCTCCGACTGGAGCGCATCCACTGCGTCGTCGAGTGCTTCACGAGACACGTCGAAGATCGATTCCTCGTCGTCAGCCGTGAGACGCTCGCGAATCCGTGCTCGCATCGACTCCCCGGCGAAGACCTGGAGGTGGTCGACTGTTCCGGGCGGGAGATCCAGGGCACGTTCCAGTGCCTCAGCAGTCGGTGAAAGTGTCCGATTTCGAACGAGGGAATCGAGCCAGTCCCCGTCCTCGGCGATTCCAACGGCGACGAGCGCGAGCGCAGCCAGAACCGCTGGCGACCGCTCGTTCGGGATTCGGCTGGGGAGACCCCCTCTCGGAAGGAGTCGTGCGATGACATCCGCGAACTCGCTATCGAAGGGACCGCTCGTAATCTCATATCTCTCGAACACTCGTCTGACATCGCCAGGCAGGAGCACTGCCGACGTGTCGTGTTTCGAGAGGGGGAGAAACGCTTCCGGCGTGACTGTTCCGTCGTACCATCCCAAGTGCTCTTGCAGTTCCGAAGTGGTGAAGTAGTAGGGTGGATATCTGGCTCGTTCCAGGACGGCGGCTCGCTCGTCGTCACCCAACCCGTGCGTTCCACCTGAGAGACGCTGTCGAACCTCGTCGATTGCTGTCCCGGCAGCAGTCGGCGGCGTTCGAACCACCACTACCCTGTCGACAGTCTCGATGAAACTGCCCGACACGCCCAGATCACTCCGGCAGAGCCAGTCGAAACTCCGGGGATTGGTGACGAGTACTGCGCCACCCGATATGGAAAACAGCGATTTCTGCCCGTACTCGTAAAGGTAGGTCGAGAGGGACTCGTCGTCGAGGGCGAACGCTGCTGAGACGAAGTCCTCGACGATTACGAGTTCCCCGTCGTCAGCAACGTCCGTCTCGGGCAGTCGCTCGACGGACTGCCCCAGTGGCCGTAGCTGCTGTGATGTTCCGATACCTGGTGCACCGAGAACGAGGGTTACCTCGCCCAGTTCGATGGTGTCTGCCAGTTCGTCAGGTCTGACTTCTTGTATCGTGGTATCCATGAGTGTACTGCAACCGACCCTGTTGACGACTCGTCTGAGAGAACGACAACGGTAGGTGGATATATCCAGTTCGTCATGAATTTAATATAACAGTTTCTATTAGGCGGTAGTTATCCACTGATCGCCGGTCTGACTACAGCTCTTGATCTGGCGGCCGCGTCGATTCGCACGTCTGGTGGACCCAGGCCTATGTTTACGGTGCTCCGTTACTCCAACCGAGGTAATGTTTAGTTTGGAGCATTGTGCCAGCGAGCGAAACTCTGGAGCCAATTTTCAGCTGTCTTCGGTTCGACGTGACTGAAACAGTTTGAAAACGAAGAAGTTCGTCGTTTTATTTCTCGAAAGATACGTTCGACAGCATTCCGATTTCCGTGGCGTTCTGTCTGAAATCGGCGCCCGAATCGTTGCAGTGCAGCTTGGAGATGTTTCGCGCCATCGACGAGAAAACGGCGGTTTCGACATCACCAAATCTATCCAGTCTCTACTACCGCTGAGGCGGGCGATTTCTGGCATGAACCACTAAGAAATTCTCCCGCCTCACTTTTGATACTTAACTAAACACGACCGCTGAAGTCGCCAGAAGATCTTAGTAGCTAATTCTTGGTGATGCTTATCATCAGGATCTTGCCGCTCAGTCAGATATCTGTTTGAAACTCTGAATGGCGACTACGATTTTGTTTTGGGACGGAATATCCCGGACACTGTACTCATGTGGGTGCTGCTGATCGTGTGGATATTCGTCCGGTTGTGGGACATCATACGTTTTGCTGCCGCGGAAATCGCTCAGGAACTCTCGGGTGAGCATCGGTTCCACGAACGCCAGCTGTGACCCCTCTGTGTCACCGATATACCCTTGAATGAGTGTGTTGCTGAAGCTAGTAGGATCACCTCGACCGTCGGGGCTGCTTGGGAGTTCAGGCGCATCGTTAGGAGCTGCGTGTTCACCCATGTCTGTGATATACCGCTCATCAGCGACTGCCGGAGGTGGTCGCGCATACCCTTCTGGAAGTTGAGTGAAGTCGAAATTTGTCTCGATTCCGTCCGCTGTTTTGATATCGTACGGCGGAAGCTGAGGCCCCTCAACGTCATCTACTGTTGCGGGGTCACGCATATGAAAGTGGACATCGAAGTGTGGCTTCTCCCACGCTCCGTTACCACCAAAATGGCCGTCTGGATTCCAGTTGAGTCCTAAGAAGGTAAACGGCGTGCCAGCCGCATCTGGGAACGGCACAAAGAACTGGAGTGACTGTTTGAAATGGATCGTTGCCGCTTGTCCACTAAACCGATACTTATCAGTCTCCACAGGATTGTCTATCTCATTTATTTCTGTCTCGCTTGGAAGCCCTTCGAGTGCCGTGTGGTCGAACTCGACCCCGTGATACCTCGGCTCTCCTGACGGTGTTTCACTCGTAAACGTTCGCACCTCCCCGTTTCCGAGGGTGGCTTTCCGTCCATACTCAGTGATTCCACTCGGCGGAAAGTCCTCTGCGCGATTGCTGCTATCTCCAGAACCCATCTCGTCGGACCGCACCTGTCTAGCAACTGGTGTGGCCAGACCGACTCCCCCCAATATCGCACTTCCAGCAAGGGTCGACTGAAGTAGCGTCCGCCGATTTAGGGTGAACGTCGGCTGTTCCTCTGACTGACTCTCCTCTTTTCCTTTCGGGCTGGATTCTTCCACCATACTGGTTAAATATAGCTCTGTTTACACTTTAAGCTGTGCGCAAATAGAACCGTGTACCTACAACAAGTGTACCGTCATATCGGTCCGAAACCCTGTCCTGTGAATCGGACTGTGTCAACAACTAGTGCTTAATTGAGTGAAGCGGCCGGTGTTGGCTGGATCGCAAGCCGCAGAATCCAGCGCCACCGCTGCGAGACTGTACCGAGTGTCGTAGCCGGCGCTGGAGCATTGCTGTGGACAGCGCCGAAGGGCCCTCGTGCGTCGAACGTCGTCCGGCAGTAATACCGAGACATTCCCGTCGCTCACTGCGGCAGACAACACGCTGGAATTTCCGGACGATGCCACTTTGGGGTAGTCCTATCTGTGGACCGCCTCGGGGCCAAGCCCGACACACTCGGCTAGCTCCGCCTGTCGATCCGTTCTGACCGATTGACGGCGGCGGTCTATGACCTATGGTAATATTATGTGTCGTGGTAACTCCCCGTAATCATCAAAAAATTAATTACTATATTATGAAATGGTTCTATCTGACGTATGGAATTTACACGGCAGGAGTCCCTTGATCGACTTCAGGAAACAGTATCGGGCGGCGATCCGGTCATCGGCGCAGGTGCAGGGACCGGTATCTCAGCGAAGTTCGCCGAGCGGGGTGGCGTCGATCTACTGATCATCTACAATTCCGGTCGCTATCGGATGAACGGCCGGGGGTCGCTGGCTGGCCTCCTTCCTTACGGTGACGCCAACGAAATCGTCGTCGAGATGGGCCACGAAGTGCTTCCAGTCGTCGAGGACACGCCAGTTCTCGCCGGCGTCAACGGGACCGACCCGTTCCGACAGATGGATGTGTTCATCGAGAGCCTGAAACGGCGCGGGTTCTCGGGCGTCCAGAACTTCCCGACAGTGGGTCTCATCGACGAGGACAGCGGGTTCAGACAGAATCTCGAGGAAACGGGGATGGGCTACGACAAGGAAGTCGACATGATCCAAGAAGCGGCCGAGCAAGGAATGCTCACCTGCCCATACGTCTTCAGCGAGGAGCAGGCCCGCGAGATGACTGAGGCCGGAGCGGACGTGGTCGTCTCACATATGGGACTGACTACATCTGGTGATATTGGTGCCGAGACGGCACTGGACCTCGATGCCGCAGCCGAGCGCGTTCAATCCCATCACGACGCCGCAAAAGAGGTAAACGAGGACGTACTGGTGATCTGTCACGGCGGCCCGATCGCATGGCCCGACGATGCCCAGTACGTACTGGAACACACCGAGGGTGTCGTCGGATTCTTCGGTGCGTCGAGCATCGAACGCCTCCCGACTGAGGAGGCAATCGAAGCACAGGCCCGCAAATTCAAGGATATTACCCTCTAAAATGACTGATCACGAATACTTCATCACTCCTGATGACGTCGAAAGTCAGCTCTTCGATTGGGGCGTCCTGAAGTGGCTGAGCACGCCTGAGGTGACGGGTGGCGAGCGCTTCAGCGCTGGCGTCGTCAAACTCGAACCCGGAAAGGGCCATGAGCGCCACTCGCACCCCGACAGCGACGAGATCCTTTTCGTCATCCGGGGCGAGGGTGAACAAGAGGTCGCCGATCAGACACGCGATATCTCGGCCGGCGAGATGGTGTTCGTTCCTGAAGGCGTCGAACACGGAACCGTCAACACCAGCTGGGAACCGCTGTTACTGCTCGCGGTCTACGCGCCACCGGGTCCTGAAGAGGTACTCCGGGACCTTCCTGAGTGTGAGATCGTCCCGCCGGGCGAACTGCCGACACCCGAGAACATGGAGGAGTGAGTATGGCCGTCACAATCGTTGGGACGCTCGATACGAAAGGCGAAGAGATAGGTTTCGCCCGAGATGTCCTTCGCGCGCAAGGCGTTGACGTACACATCATCGACACGGGCGTGGTTGGCGACCCGGAGATCGATCCGGACACTGCTGCGAGTGCGGTCGCCGAAGCGGGCGGCACCACGCTGGGGCACCTTCGGGACGATGCCGACCGCGGTGAGGCAATCGAAGCGATGGGCAAGGGCGCAGCGGCGATTGTCCAACAGCTACACGATTCTGGCGACCTCGACGGTGTGCTCGGACTCGGCGGCTCGGGCAACACCTCGATCGCGACCACGGCGATGCGGGCGCTGCCGGTTGGTGTCCCAAAAGTGATGGTCTCGACGATGGCCTCCGGCGACACTGAACCGTATGTCGGTGCCACTGACGTGATGATGTTGTATTCGGTGGCTGATATTGAGGGACTCAACCAACTCTCCCGGAAGGTGATTGCTAATGCTGCCCTCGCGATGGTCGGGATGGTCACGAACCAGCCAGACATCGAAATTGAAGACCGCCCCACTATCGGAATCTCGATGTTCGGCGTCACCACACCGTGCGTCCAGACGGCTCGGGAGTATCTCGAAGAACGAGGCTACGAGACGATCATCTTCCATGCGACTGGGACCGGTGGGAAGGCGATGGAGGACCTCGTGAGACAGGGCGTCATCGACGGCGTGTTGGACGTGACGACGACGGAGTGGGCCGACGAGCTTGTAGGGGGTGTGCTTGCTGCTGGCCCCGACAGGCTGGACGCCGCCGCGGAGACGGGCACGCCACAGGTCGTCTCGACGGGCGCGCTGGACATGGTCAACTTCGGGCCACGAGACTCCGTCCCCGAGGAGTTCGAGGAGCGGTACTTCCATATCCACAACCCACAGGTAACGCTGATGCGGACAACGGCCGAGGAGAACGCTGAGCTGGGCGAGATCATCGCGAAGAAGCTCTCGGCAGCGAACGGGCCAACTGCTCTATACATTCCACTTGGAGGTGTTTCGATGCTCGACGTCGAGGGAGAGGATTTCCATGATCCCGACGCCGACACAGCCCTGTTCGAGGCACTCAAAACAAATCTGGCTGAATCGGTCGAACTGGTCGAGATGGAGACCGACATCAATGACGAAGCGTTCGCCCGGGCACTGGCCGAACAGCTTGACGCGTATATGCGAGAGGTAGATCTCGCTCCGGGGGAGTGACCCGGGCTTCTGGACCGTCAGCAGTCCTGAAGTCGTCCACCCACCTGGACAGTGATGCCCTCTTCACGAGCGTAGTCTGTGACAGTCTTGAACGGGAGACCGAACGAATCGGCGGTCGTCTCGTGTGGAATCGGCCAGTCATCGCTGTAGACGACGTAGGAGTTGGTGGCAAGGCTGTACTCTCGACTGGCTTCGAGACTCTGGCCGTTGACGGCCACACCGATTAGCCGTCCAGCCGCGGAATCGTACTCGACGGTCATTCCGCTGACGTCGCCGTGCCAGAGCCGTCCGTCCTCGCGGTGGGGACGGAAGGCCGCCTCCAAGAGGGCTCGTAGCTGTTCACCCGTGACGTGGAGGGCTTCTACCGTACCGCCGAAGGGGTGTACACTGGCCACCTCGCCAGCCGTGACTTCGCCGGACAGGGGTCGCCCCTCTCGAAGACCGCCATTGTGGACGAAGCTGACATCGGTATCAGCCGCCCAGCGATAGGCGTCGGCCACGAGATTGCCAACACGACTCTCGCCGCGGGTTCGCCGGTCGAGACCTCGATGGATCGGGTCGTCGACAGTGGCAACAGTCTCCAGCAAGCCGACATCGGCCAGCTGCTCGCGTGTCGTGTCAGCCACGGATTCGTCGAGAGGTCCCTCAGCTGTTGAGTGACGGGTGGCACTCGGCGAGCAAGTCCCGTCGAAGAGCTCGATTTCCCAGACCACCTGCCCGTTCGCTCCGGGACGGACGACCAGTGTTCCGTCGACAATCTCGTGGCGTTCCGTGTGGACGTGGCCGCCGAGGACCACGTCGACGCCCTCGACGGCCGCAACGGCGATCTCTAGGTCGCTCCGCAAGTGTGCGAGAACGACGAAATGATCGACACTGTCACCGAGTTCACTGACCGCTGTCCGCACGCTCTCGACCGGACTGGTCACGGTCAGCTCTGACGCGCCGGTGGGTGCAATCCGGGGAGTCGCCGGATCGATGACGCCGACGAATCCGACTCGCCGCCCGTCTCGGTGCAGGACCGTCGTTCCGTCTAACCCAGCGAATGGAACGCCACGCTCGTCCTCACTCGCCCCTTCAAAAACGTTCGCGACGATCCACTCCTGTGGACTCTTCGAGATCACGTCTAGAATGGGGGCAGTCCCAAAGTCGAAATCGTGGTTCCCTACCGTCTCGACGTCGGTACTCACTGCCCGGAAAAACGGCATCGCTTGATGCCCCTCGTAGTAATGGGCGAGGACACCCGGTGCAGTGTTGTCGCCGGTGCCAGCGACCACTGTATCCTCACCGCGGATCGACCGGATCGTTCCGGCAAGCCGACCCATTCGCACGGGGTCGTCGCAAGCGTTCTCAATGTCAGAGTAGTGGAGCAACCGGATCGACATCTTTCGGAACCGATTCCAGTGGGGCATAGAAGTGGATACCGTTTGCTTCTTGTGAGGGGACCGATAGCAGAAGCTGTCGGTTCTGGAAGGTCGCGAGTTCGTTCAGCGGTTACACCGGGTTCAGCGCCACTAGTTTGCGGAATACCAGTAGCAGGGCGAGTAGAAATCCACGATCCAGATGAGTGTCCCCATTGAAATTGTCGTCCTGCTAAGTACCAACAGGACTGACTCGCCGCGATAGTTAGAATGGATTTGAGAGATATTCGTTCGGAATTGAGTTACGCACAGTAACGAGTGGGTCGACGACTTGGCTGATTTCGAGGCCGCCAACAAGGCTCGAAAAGAGGTAGGCGTCGGTCAGCGTGTAATCGTGTTCGGCAGCGAGTAATTTGATGAGGTCCTCGTTTGCCATCTTGACCGCATCTTCCATCGTTTCGGCACTTGCAATCGTCTTCCACGCGTCACCAGTGTCGACGAGTGGGCGCTCAAGGTCGACAGCAGCGTCAGCGATTACTGAGACGGTGACGTCGATTTCGGTCCCGATTTCGGCACCAGTACCACACATTTCACCGTCTGCCATCGCAGCCTTCGAATCACCCATCGCTAACATCGCACCGTCTTGGAACACCGGAAAATATGCTGTCGTCCCGGTGGTCATAGCCGTCGTATCGAGATTTCCGCCATGGTCGTGTGGCGTCAAGGTCGACATCGCTTCTTCGGATGTTGCCACGCCAATGGTCCCGATGACAGGGTCAACTGGGATCTCCATATCCTTGAACGAGAGTGACGTACCGTCGTTGGTTATCTCCGTCACGCGCGTCGCTGGGTGTTCGATGTTTTCGTGATCCTGCAGGAGTCCAAACCCCGGTGCCGTAATTACGCGACCCAAGTCCTCGTTGACTCGTACGTCTTCGATCTCAACCTTGAGGACATCGCCGGGTGTGGCTCCTTCAACAGCGACCGGCCCTGTAGCCGCATTCACTTCTTCAGGGATCGCATCCATCAGATCAGCGTCTGACTGAACGGCTTTGTTCAGGCTATCGATGGTTTCAAACGTGAGTGATTCCCCGTCTGCAGCCGTATACAGCGGTTCCATGTTCGGAGCGAACTCATACACATGGCCATCTTTGTATGATATGACATTCCGTGCCATCGTACGATTTCGTTGAAAACTGTCACTTATAAATCTATTTGAGTGGAATCTGCTTTATCTCGGTTTTTCGGGACTTCGGGCCATCGCTAAACTGGGACGCTCCATCGACTTACCTTCGAAGGTCAGACGATGCGAGCGAAGAAAGTCGCAACTGGTAGAGTCCGTGGTTGTCAGTTGACGTGTAGCTGCACGGACGGTTGCCACTCGACAGTTCCACTCACATGTCCCCACCCCACGATGATTTGCTAAAGCTATGTGTACTAACGCGAGAATCTAACGGGCCGTCTTATTCCGATTCGTCGATCAGCGTTTTGAGTTCCACCAGCCGCGGCAGTTCTGAAACGCCGCTGAGTACGACCAGAACCGACAACGTGTTTCGACCGGGCGTCGGCATATCGCCGCTTCGCACCTCTGGTGACTGGAGCTCCTCCGTGAGCCATCGCCGCCCGTCGGTAACGGCGTCCCGGATCAACCACTCAGGCGGTCCGGCAAACACGGCCAGGGCTCTATCGACCGAATCCAGCCCGCACTGGGTCGTCAGTTTGCCGCGTACAGCGCGGCGAAGTGTCGTCTCGACGGCGTTGTATGCCTCGATTTCGTCGACGTCGTCTGAGCTGTCGCCGAGAAAACGGTTCTTGAGCTGGTCTATGACTGTCCCGTCACCCCCGCCATCGGCCGATTGCAGGTCCTGACTGGCGTAGCCAAGCGCCGTGAAACCTGAGTCTGAGAGGGTGTTGATTATTTCGCTGGCGTCGACGACACTCTGGCCGACTGCCTCGGATGCCGTCGCCTCGCCTGCTGCGAACAGCGCCGCCAGCCGCGTCACGACCGTCTCGTTCAGTGTCTCGGCGGCCGCCTCGACCGTCTGCCCGCTGCCGAGCCACGCTTCGTTATCGAACAGTATCTGCCCGTCGACGGTCGATTCCAGCGCCCGGAGTGCTTTGATGGTGTTCGCGGCTGCTTCGTCGTCTCGGCCGGCGGGCAACACCGCCAGACAGTAGACTGGGATCGTGTAAACCTCTCTGAGCGCATCAGCAATGTGGGCGGTGGCGCCGCTACCCGTCCCGCCAGCAAGCCCGGCCACGAGGACGATTGCGTCGATATCGCTCGTCACCAATTCATCTATTGCCCGGCGCACTTCGAGCCGTTCGTCTTCGATGGCGGCGGCACCGTTCGTCCGGTCCCCGTTCGTTCCGCTCCCGTTTGTTTCGGAGAGTCCGAAGGTGTGCCGACGGTCGTCCGGAAGTGCGTCGAGTTCAGTGAGTGCTTCGGTGTCCGTGTCGAGGGCACAGGCCGCGCCGAGATACGTCGTTTCGCGGCGTTCGTTGTCCTGCCATAGCCGCTCGACGATCCGGCCTCCAGCACCACCGATTCCGACTGCCGCGACTCGCATACGTCGCATTTAGTGTAGACTGACATTAATAGTCCGACTCGGTGTGAAGCAACCACTGGTACTTCGTAGTATGATAATTTACAGCGGAAGCGGCGCAGGAGTTTCAGTAGCGCCTCACAGGACTGTGTTCGGGATCGATACTGTCATCGGCCGGTGACCAGAGGCCTTTCGTACGGCAAGCGCTGAGAGGGGCCGTGTCTCAGGACCTCGCCAACGAACCATCCGATTCCCTGTCCGTCACCATCTCCGGCGGGTCGATGGGCGGCCTGTTTACCGGCATCGCTCTCGGCAGTGCAGGCCACGACGTAACAATCGCCGAACAATCGGCTGGCGACCTCCGAAGTCGCGGCGGCGGCATCGTCGCCCAGCAGTCAATCCGCCAGTTCCTCTCGCGCCACGAAATCGTCGACCCAGCGAACATAACTACCCGAGCCAGTGAGCGGCGCTTTCTGACCGCTGACGGCGATGTACGGACATCGACACCAGATTCAATGGTGTTCACCTCCTGGGACGCTGTCTATCGGCAGTTGCGAGCGGCGTTCCCGGATGACCGGTACCACACCGGTCGGACTGTCACGGGCGTCAGGGCCACAGACGGCACGGTTAGATTCGCCGACGGGGATCGGACCACCGCCGACTTGGTCGTCGCCGCCGACGGCGGGCGGTCTACAGCCCGGGCACAACTGTTTCCCGACACCGACGCGGAGTTTGCTGACTACGTCGCCTGGCGTGGTGTCGTCCCGGAGGCTGACGTTTCGGACGCGATCATCGACGCGTTCGATGGCCGTTTCACCTTTTATCAGGGGAAGCGAACGCTCATCCTCGCGTACTTCATCCCGGGCGAGGATGGCAGCACCGCCCCAGGTGACCGCCGTCTCAACTGGGTCTGGTACGATACGCTCTCCGGGCGAGAGCGTGAGACTATTTTCACTGACACAACAGGAGCGAGCCAGCAGTTCAGCGTGTCGCCGGGGCACCTCCAAAACTCGGTCGAAACGCGCCAGCGCGAGCGGGCGACCGAGATACTGCCGCCCGTGTTCGCCGACCTCGTTGCAACAACAGCGGCTCCCTTCGTGCAGGCGATTTACGACCTGCAAATCCCCCAGATGACAGTCGATAGAGTCTGTCTGCTCGGTGATGCGGCGTTCGTCGCCCGCCCGCACACGGCCGCTGGCACTGCGAAGGCGGCCAGCGACGCCGTCGAGCTAAAAGCCGCTCTCGACCGCCACAGTTCGCTCGGAGACGCACTGGCGTCCTGGGATGATGCCCGGACCAACTACGGAGCGCGTCTCGTTGCGCAGGGCAAGCGAATGGGCGACGAACGGTTGTCACTTGGGAGTTGATTGACTACCGTTCTACGTGCGGGTTTTCTCGGGTATAGGTTCGGTACTGGCTCTTAGATTCGGGCGCTGTCTTCCCGCGTTGTAAGAACGGACGGTATGTTACTTGTCTACTGCTCCGGTAGTCAGCATATGACACTCGTTGTGCCGTTCGACGGCTCCGAACTGGCCGAGGCAGCACTCGTTCGGGCGACGGAATTCGGCACTGTCTTCGAAGAGGACGTGTTGGCAATCAGTGTTATTCGGAACGAGAATGCCAAGTACGCCCGAGAACGCGACTGGATCGGGCCGAACGAAGAATTCGATCTGGAGACAGTCGTCACCTCACTGCATGAACAGGTGATGGACCTGTGTCCGAGTTCGGATTTCCGCCATACAGTCGTAGATCGATACGCGCCGGCTGGGGCTGTAGCGAAAGCTATCCGTAAGATGGCCAAGAGAGAAGACGCCTCAATGGTATTCATCGGGAGCGAAAACGCCGGCCACCTCGTCACGAGCATCAGCAGTGTCGGCGGGTCGATTGCCTCGGACGACGCCTACGACGTCGTCATCGTTCGCCATCGGAACCCGTCCAAGATCGCCCAGCTCAGGAACAAGTCCCCGCACAGACAATCGAAATCCGATTTTTATCTCCCGGAGTAGGTACAGATAGTCTTCGACAAGTCAAGTATTGAAAACAGAAGCCCGTCCTTAGACCATTTTTCGCCGAATATTTTCGTGCCCCGTCTCACAAATTGGGAACCTGTAGTATCGTTCATTTAGCAAAGGCCGTGGGTCCCACGTATGCAGATACACGCTGTCCAACGGAGTGATGTCCGGTGCAGCTGTCACGGCGCGACTTCCTGACCGCAGCGGGCGCTGGGACGGTCGGCGCGCTCGCTCCCGGTGAGTCGCTCCATCTCGTAACTGACACCCGTCCGGGCGATGTTAGCGGAGCTCTCGAAGATCGTACCTCGGCACCGCCACGGGTGGCCGTCGAACAGAAGGAGTCCGGGGTGTGGGCGCTACAGATATCCAAGACCGTTCCTGACCCAGCCGAAGACGTGACCTGCTAACCGACGCTTGAACGCTCGGGTTGCCAGCCGTCCCCGGTTCGCTTTTCCCTATCAACTAAGTGGTGTGGCTGGTTCGAGATGATATATGACTCTCCGCACCGACGGGAGGGGTGCTTCTCTACCGTCGCTCGACTCGACATTTTCTGACGACGAAGTGACGATGGTTCTCACTAAATGCGGGCTTCTCGTTGATAGAGCGGAGACGCTTGCTCGACTGTACGCCCATCATCGGGACTGGACGGTTGTCGAAGAGAAGTGGATCGAAGAGCGATTTGACGAGCGCAGCACGCGTGGGAGTTCGAAAGGAATCTACCGCGCTCTCAGTTCGCGGTTCAAGACCGCTGGTAGCGAGCTTCCGTCTATTGTCCAGCTCCCCTCTGTACTCGACCAGTGTGAAACGGTACGTGACAAAGCGCAGGTGTTGTATTTCTATTTGCTGGAAGACGATCCCCTCGTGAAGTACACGGTGCATCGATACGTCGACCGCCTGCAGGAGTCCGGTGTCGACGGACTGGGCTTCGAGCAGGAGACGTTAGAGCGTCTCCTAAGTGAGTTCCATTACGACGACGGGAGCGAGTTTGACTATGCGGAATCGACGACGCGCCGGTGGGGAGAGGGGCTCCGATCGGTGCTGCGCGATATCGGTGTTCTCGACACACAACAGACCTTGCAGGGACAGATCCCAAATCTCGGGTCGACGCCGTTACTCGTCGCATCAGGCTACTCGTGGGAGAGCCAAGGCGACGACTGGCTCTCCCAGCCGACCGGCTGGCTCTACCTCTTCCAGTCGGACCAGTACTGGGACTCCCTGGCCGAGCGCGTGAGCGACGATCCGAACTGGGAAGCGAGCGGGATTCACGGTGAATTACGGCTCCAGCCGGTCGACGACACGTACGGCTGGGCTGAACCGTGGGAGGGCGAAGTATGACAGACGAGGGCTGGTTCGCCGCCGATGTCGGGAGCGACTTCGAGGAGTCCGTGCGCATCGATCGCGAAGACGACGGGCGGGATCACCGGCTGGACTCGATCGATACCTACCACGTGACGGAGGAGTCCGAGGACTTCATGTCCGACTTCTTCTCGCGCCTGCTTGGCCGTTCCGAGGATATGCGGTCGGGTGCGAACTACTGGCTCTACGGGTACTACGGGAGCGGGAAGAGCCACCTCCTCAGCGTGCTTCGTGGTCTGTTAGACAGCGAATGGCTCCGACAGCGAGATCAGGTCTGGGAGCAACTAACCGATGGTCGTGAGCTTGACACGCTCGAATTCACGTGGTCGTCGATCCACGATGAGTACGAGGTCATCCCGATCTCGGTGAACCTCCTGAAGCATCAGGGCCAGAAGAAACTGAGCTTCAGCGAGATTGTCCTCCGCAGTGCTCATATGTCGGAACGGCTCACCGGTACCGAGGGAGGGCTCTCGTCGCAGCTCGACGTCGCCTTCTTCGAGGACTGGTACCGGACGACCGACGCGTGGGACAACCGGACCCCCAACACCCAAACGGCACTCCGGAGTACGGTTGACAGCCCCGAGAAGTACGACTGGGAGGACGTTCAGCAGTACAACGCTCTCGCGGACGCCGTTCTACCCACCCTCTTCGAGCAGGAGACCGGCACGGTGGATGGTCTAGACGACCTGATGCCGTCTGATCTCGACCCGCAGGCGATGGTCGAGCGCCTCGAACAGTTGCGGAGCGACCGCGAAGCAGAACTCGGCCGCCCAGTCAAACTCGTGCTGTTGCTCGACGAGGTCAGTCTCTTCATCGGGACGGATTTCGACCGCCTCACCGAGTTGCAGACGCTCGCGGAGAGCGTCGACGAGACCGGCGACGGCGACATCCAACTGGTGGCGACGGCACAGGCCAAAATCGAGGACGTCCAGCCGCAGTTCGCGGCTCGCGGGGCCGACTTCAGCATCGTCAAGGACCGGTTCCCGCATCGGTTTGGCCTGCCGAGCCGACACGTCGGCGAAATATCGACGCAACGGCTACTCAAGAAGTCGGAAGCCGGGAGGGAGGGCACGGAGCGCGTCCTCGACCGAACCAGCAACGAACCCGAGACACTGCTCGTGTACTCCGGCATCGAACAAAACACCGAACCCCCGCTCGACAACATCGATCGCGAGCGTCTCATCGAGTTCTATCCGTTCCTCCCGTATCAGCCACCGCTGTTCCTCGAGATCCTCTCGAACCTCCGGCAGGAAGCACACGACCCGGCGAAGTCGATCTTCTCGGGAACCGCACGAGCGATTCTGGCCCTCGTTCACGGACTCCTGCAAGAGTGGCTGGAGGCCGGCAACGAGACCAACGTCATTTCGCTGGTCGACTTCTACGACCTCATCGAACCGGAGCTCGATGACATTACGCCACAGGACGTGGGCGTCATCGAGGAGATCGAGGAACAATACGAGGCAGGCCAGCTGGAAGAGACCGACGTGGATGTCGCGAAGGCCGTGCTGCTCCTCCAGCACATCCCGGACACCATTCCGATGTCCGAGCGGAACCTCGCAGTCGCCGTGTTGAGCGACCTCGATGGCCCGACTCAGTTCCAGATGGAGAACCGCGTCGAGGATTCCCTCCAACGGCTTCGGAAATTCATCCGCCCCACGCACGACGAAACCGGGCCGAAGTACGCGTTCACGCATCCTGAAGAGCGCGAGATCATCGAGGCCGCCGAGGAAAATCTCGACAATCCGGACTGGCAGTCCATCATCGAAGCCGTGGACAGGTATCTCTGGGAGGACATCGTGCGCGACCTCTCACTGCCGACGTCGGCCGAGTACG
This sequence comes from Haloarcula sp. CBA1127, assembly GCF_001485575.1. NCBI lineage: Archaea > Methanobacteriati > Methanobacteriota > Halobacteria > Halobacteriales > Haloarculaceae > Haloarcula > Haloarcula sp. CBA1127. The sequence goes on along the minus strand of NZ_BCNB01000001.1, from coordinate 253,769 downwards.
GGGATACCGGCGAGCAGTATCCCGTTCGCTACGGATTCAGTATCGACGGGATCGAACTCGATACAACGGTCGACGCTGAGGACGCACTCGATGTCGAGGTCGCCGTCGAAGGAATTTCTCCCGTTGCAGCAGACGTCGACTACGACGGCGACCCGCTCGAATGGACGATTGGGCAGGACGGACTCGACGATCTCCGAGATAGCCTCATCGAGTGGTGGTCGCTCAGAGATGCCGTCGGAGACCATACGCTCCCACAGTCCGTCGAGCGTGACCTCTCCGACCGCGGGGCTCGCGTTCAGAGCAAGCTCGCGGGGGCCCTCAATAGCGGGGCATTCGACATCAAGGATCGAGGCGATCAGATCGGGGGCATGGGCACGGGAGTCGAGGAGTATCTCGATGTCAACTATCCCGACGACTTCCATCCCGTAATGCTGCAGGTCAGCGACGAACACTTACAGGAGCTCCAGGGCCTCTCCGCCCAGGACCCGCTCCCTGTGTGGGCCCAGCAGATCGATGTTGCGACCGAAGACCCCGAAACGCACGGTGGGTCGATCCAGAACAACGTACGCGCCTTCACCGGCCGACAGTTGAAGCAACGCGGCGGGAACCTCGCGATGGCGACGGTCCTCGACGGCATTGTGAAGAAGAAGCCGATCTACGAGGACGCCCGCCCGGCGCTGTGTGCAATTATCTGGGGCCTCTGCCGGAAGGGGGACTTCCTGCCCGTCGACGAAACGGGTGACTCCCTCGAACTCGACGCAGTCATCGATCTGAACAAACTGACGACGACACGTCTCAAGATCGCGGGGAATGGCGGTGTCCGAGGAACTCTCCGCGAGGGCGGATTCATCGACTCGACGGAAACCATCCCGGACGGAATCGTCAGGCTACAGTCCGCGAACGACACGCTCGAAGGTCGACTCGGTAGTCTCGTGGAGGACGTCAAACTGGTCGCCGAGAGTGACATTCAAACGAGACCCGTCCGCAACCTCCTTGAGTCGTTCGTCGAGGAGCTCAAAGCCGAGCAGCAGAGTGCGATCGACCGAAGAGAGGCCGTCAAGTCACGCAACACTGACTGGGAGGACATCGTCGAAGCAACCAATAACGCCCAGGAGTGGTACGACGACGCCGAGGAGGTGTGGAGTTTGCGCCTGCCCGCGCTCACACGAATCGACGCACAGTTGACTCTCGCCCAGCAGTCGTACGACTGGCTGACCGAGGAGTGCGACACGGCCAGCCAGACACTTCGCGAGAGCATCGACGACTACGATGGCGAGTGGTGGACACACGATGGCTGGGATCGGTTCAACGACGCCCAAACCACTGTACCGGCGCTTGACGACGCGATCGAGACCGCATGGCACTCGCTCCGAGCGGAAACTGAGATCGATGCGTTCGTCGACGAGTTGCAGGAGCATCGGTGGATTCAGCCCGCGAGCGAGTTCGGTTCGAACGTTCGGCCGGCCTTCGAGAGCGAGTACATCACACCGCTCCGCCGAGCTGCATCGTGGCACGAGGACGTCTCGGACGCGGTGTCGATGGTGATCAGCGGAACGACCAACGCCGAGGCTGACGACTCCATTCGAGCGACGAACACACTCCTCGACAGCGAACCCCTCGCTGTGGTTGCAGGCAGCGACATCGACGAATTACGGGATACGTTCGAAGAGCTACAGACACTCGTTGGGGAGCAGTCTCCCACAGACATCACGGCGATCGGGGTTCTCCCGTCGGATCGCGGACCGCTGGACTCCGAACTGGAACGGCTCGTCGAACACCACGACCTCAGTATCGAGCGGACTGAAACGGGGGTGATCATCCGATGACGACCAACCGTCCCTTCCAAGACTTCACAGATCGGGTCGCACAGTTCGCCGACGGGCGACGCGGCATCCGAAACCCGTTCGTCATCGTTCCCGTCCAGCCGAAGTACGAGCGACGCGTCGCCGAACAGCTCACCGAGTGGGCAACGAACCCGCATCGAACCGAAGAGTTCCCCGATGACGGAACCGTCCAAGTCCTCCGGCTGGACGAGCTGTTCGTCGAAACAGCAGTCTTCGAACTCGCAGTTGACCTCGGGAAGCACAGCCAACCAGCGACAATCACCGAGACGATGCAAGACCGGCTAGCGGAAGAACTCGTCGAGAGTATGCTCGATAGGATCGAGTCACCAAGCGAGCAGCGACACGTCGTCCTCCTCACGCATCTCGGCAGCCTCTACCCGTTCACGCGTGCGTCGGAGCTCCTCGACGAACTCGATCGTTGCAACGTCCAGTCCACGATCGGCATTCCGTTCCCCGGAGACATCGTCGGTGGGAAACTGAGCTTCTTCGGCGAGGAATCGCGCAACTACTACCCGGCCCACCAGATCGAAGGCCGGGTTGAGGGGGTGCATCTCCAATGAGCGACACACACATTCACGACATCTTCCAGCAATCACCGACTCGCGAACTCGAAGAAGTCCAGAAGGTCAACGCCAGAGCACAGGCCGAAAACGACGTCCGCGAGTTCTACGAGACCGCCAGCGCTCGCGACGTGCTCACTACGCTCGGAGATCTCGTCGACAAGTATCCACACGAGCAACCGCGTTTCCTCTACATCTCCGCGACGTTCGGGTCGGGGAAGACACACCTCCTGAAACTCATCGGCTTCGCCGCCGATACCGAATCGGAGTTTACCGATCTCGGCGAAGAACTGGCGAACAGGTGGCCGGGTTTCCAGTCGTTCCGACAGAGCGTCGCTGACTCGCACGTCGACCGACTGAAGCCCGTCTTCCTGAACCTCCTCAACCGGGACGCAGCACAGGAGCCGCCGCTCCCGTATCTCATCTACGAGGCGATCGGCCGCGAACTCGGGTATCCGACTGATCCGAACTGGCTGCTCGAATGGGCGTGGCAACTCGACATGAACCACGGTGACTGCTGGGAGCGGCTACAGCAAATCGAGTACGATGGACAGACGTTCGAGGATGTGTACGACGAGCGGGCGTCACTACGGAGCTGGCTGTACGACGCCGTTCCGACACTCGATGATTCACCGTTCGCGTCTCGGGCAGCGGTCAAGCAGTCGATCGACGACGCCATCGCGGAGGTCGATCCCGACGAGTTCGATCCCGACGAGCTCGTCGACCGCGTCGAAGCGGCGCAAGCGTCGCTGAGCACGCCGGAGACCGAGACGGAGTTGCTGATCGGGCTCGACGAGGTGGCCCTGTTCATCGGCGATGGCCGCCATCGCTACAGAGAGTTCCAGGAGACGATGGAAGCGCTGACCGAGCTCGGCGTCGGGCCTAACCCTCCGGTCATCGGGACTGGACAGTATCCGATCGAGCGTATCCACGGTGAGTTCGACGATACGGCAGTCACGGAGCAACCGTGGTACGGTGCCCAGGAACCGCTCGAAGGCGCGGACACCGAGATCATCGTCCGGAAACGGTGGCTGCAAAAGGATGTCGAGGGCGGACAGGCCGTCGAGACCGCGCTCCGGGAGCTGCCCGACCTGACACTCGACGCATACACAGATATCGCCGGGGCCGATCCGGACGCAATCGAATCGTACCCGTTCCGGGAGTACGATCTCGGGTTGCTCCGGACGGTGATTCAGCAACTGATGCCGCGTGGACGCGTGACTGAAGAAGAGTACGTGCAGGGTCGGGCGTTGCTCATCCTCGTCCGATCGCTGTTCACGCGGTTCGAGTGGGGAGACAAGCAGGTCGGTGCCCTCGTCACATGGGACGAACTGTACGACCTGCTGGTCGAGGAGACGACGTACGTCCCGCTCTGGGTACAGGAGATGGTCGAGAACAAACTCGTCCCATCGGCCGGCGGCGACGAGAACGCGTTCTCAGTTCGGGTAGCGAAGGCGCTGTACCTGCTGAATCAGGTTCGGTCCTCGGTGCCATCGACACCGGCAAACCTCGCCCGACTGATGGTCACGTCGACTAACGAGTCGTTCGAGTCCGTCCGAGACGACGTCGAATCGGCACTGTCTGCTCTCCTCAAGGATCGGAAGGTGCTGACGGAGACAAACGACCGTGGCGACGAGGAGTACCTGCTGGTCTCCGAGGAACAGGAGGATATCCTGACGCGGGCGAAGACCCGCGCACAACAGATTCCATCGCACCGGCTGTCGGCCAAGTTGGAGAATTCCATTCGCGAGGGCAGCGATCGCCTGCTCTCTGCTGGCAGTCGACACGAGGTGGATTTCGAGGGAGAGCGCAAAGTCCCGCTCCGGTTCGGCTACTCCGTCCTCGATCCGATCGAGCAAGCACCGACGCCGGCGTTCGACGCCGTTCGTGTGCGACTGGTCGCGAACCGTGACGCCGAGGTCAGCGATCAGGTTGCTGCGTGGCAGGCAACGAACGAGGGCCGGGACGGTGGTGAGCATATCCTCGTCGCCGTCAGTTTACAGCAATCGACGATCGATCGCCTGCGGGACGTGATGGGTATGCAGGAAGTGCTCTCGGAAGAGACGGACACCTATCCGGATCTGGAGTCCGATCACCGCGACGAACAGCGGGCACTCGAAGCGGCGATTCGCGAAAAGCTCGAAGAAGCAGACGTCTACGTCCGGACGGGCGGGACGAGAGGGCGATACGAGGACGCGTTCGATCAGGTCGTGCAAACGGAAGTCCAGTCCGTGTTCAGCGGAACGCGGTTCGTCCTGACGAACGGCATCACGGAAGTCGACGATGCCAAGCGGATGGCACAGTTCTTCCGTGGTGTCGCCGACTGGCCGCTCACGAGCGAGGACGCTGTCACGCTTGGGGTAGATACCGACCGCGCCGAACTCGCCGACGGCTGGTGTCAGGAATTTCTCGACGAGTACGCGGACACCCAGTCCCTTCGGGCTGAGGACGTGCTTACCCAGACTGTTCAGCGTGGCGGCGCGTATCGCGGAACGCCCCAGGAGTCGATCTCGGCACTGCTGATCACGCTTGCAACAGCCAACGAGATCGCACTCCGTCGGGACGACGAGTACATTACCGAACCGGAGGAGATCGGACGGGCGGTCAGAAACAAGACGAACCTGACCGAGGTACAGATCCGCTTCGAGTCGATAGGCAATATCGATCCAGAGCGGATTCGGGAAACCGTCAAGACGCTGATCGGCGAGGAGCCGGACGGGACCGACCCCGACGCGTGGCTCTCTGTGTTAGCCGAGTGGGTTGACGAGAACAGCGTGCTGGTGAAACGCGTCATTCGAGGCGTCAGCAGGGAGTTCGGCGACGGCGTTTCGCTGGACGAACTCGAAACAGCGCTCCAGCCCGCACTCGAGGGCGAATCTCTCGAAACGGATGCTTTCGCGTCCGAGACGGTCGAACAGCAGTCCGAACGGTTCGCTCGGGCCAGCGGGCTCTTCCAGCCGAGCGAAGACGGCCAGTCCCTCTGGGAGCAGTTCAGCCAGCGGACAGTAGAGATGAAGCGGCGCTACCCCGGTCCGGACATTACGGGGGAGATGCAAGCAGTCGTCGGCGGAGACGAAGTGCCAGCTGCCGACCGGCTGCGAACACTACTCGAAGACGCTGACACGCACAGGCGTACCGTCGTCCGTGCGCAGTACGAACGCATCACGGGCGAACCGCCGACGGACGAGGAGCCAGAGAGCATGGTTTCCAGTCTCGCCACGTGGCTCTACGCTCACGACGGGAGCAGCAAGGAAACCGCAGACCGCGTCGCCGTCGAATTCGACGGCGTCACCATCGACGACCTCTACGATCTCTTCGAGACGGCGTGGCGTGGTGACTCGTTCTCGGAGGAAGCCCTCGTCGACCCGACGGTCGTCCAGCAGGCCAGACGGTACGAACGGGCACGGCGGCTCCTCGAAGCCTCCGGTAGCGAGGCCTCGCTCTGGTCGCAGCTTCGGAAAGCATCGGAACGACTCGCGGAGGACCATCCGAATCACCCAGTCACGGCCGACGTGAACGAGATGCTCACCCGGTCGCAGCCGCCGAGTGTCGACGATGTAGAACAACTCCTCAATGCGGCGGAGAACCCATTCAAGATCGACGAGCGGCTTGCGGAACTCGCCGAGGAACTGCAGTCTGAGCATCCCGACCACGACATCACCGACGAGATCGTCGGTGCAGTAGAGGGGACCCGCTCACCGAGTGAGGAACGAGTGGGTGAATTGATCGAAGAAGCTGAACAAGTGCTTGCGGGCGTGGACGAACAGTTACGGCGGATTCAGGAGACGATGGATGACCTACCGGATGGCGCTGTCGTGCTGATCGAGTCGCTCGATTGACGCTCTAGTGTTGCAAAACACCGAATTTATTTATATTCACTTCGTAAATATGCAACACAGTGTACACTGAGGCAGAGCTTCGGGCGCTGGAAGCCCTGCAAGGAAAGTCGACAGTTTCGGGACTCGCCGAGGAACTAAACCGGAGTCGTAGTTACGTGTCCGAACTCGTTACCCGAATGGAGGCGAAGGGGTTGGTTCACACCAGCCGTGAGGGAAAGCAAAAGCAGATCAATCGGTCAGACGCCCGAGCCATAGAACTATTCGACAGCTTCGTCCAACAGTACACCCACATCCCGTTTCCCGAATTGCTCGGCGGCGCAACGCTACGTATTCTGTACTGCCTGCAGTCGCCGGCGAGTGTCACCCAACTCGCGGAACAAGCCGGCGTTCATCGAAGCACGGTACATCGGTCGGTGTCCCCGCTGGAGAACCGCGGGATGATATACAAGTCGGACGGAAAGTACAGGCTCAACGACGACTTCGAGGGGCTATCTACCGTGGCCCGTGAGTTTGCGCATTTGCGGCACAGACACCGCATCGAAGACCACACGGAGTCGTTCACAATTCTCTGGGAATCGCTGGACGAGTTTCTCGTCCAGACCCGCACCGATATCGAGGAAGATGCGTTCCACCTGACGGGGCCGGAATTGTTCCAAGCGTACGACCTCCCGTTGATGGCTCGTCAGCGTCGGTACTACCTGTACTCGGAGACAGTTGAACAGGTATCGCCGGCGGAGCTGTGTTGTCATATGCTCGTAATCGATGACGGAACGCGCTCGCAGTCCTACTGCCTCCTCTTGCTCAGCGAGACGGCAATCGACCGCGACGAGGTACTCCAAGCCGCGCAAAAGCACGAGGTCGACGAACAGGTGTCGAACCTCCTCGAATACCTCGATACTGAGGGGGAAAGTCGGTCGGGACGCCTTCCGCGGTGGGAGGAGTTCCGTGAGCTCGCCGACGAATACGGGGTGGCAGTATGAGGCGGCGGTTCGACAGCGAGTACATCGAGTCTGAACTGCGACGGGTCGGCAGGCAACTCGAAACTGAACTGACTGTCTTTCTGATCGGCGGCGGTGCGATGTCGTTCCGTGATCTCAAGGAGACGACCAAGGACATCGACCTCATCGTTAGCGACGGCGACGAGCTTCGAGTACTGCAGGCGGTCTTGCTGGACAACGGATACGACATCGTCAAAGAGCCCGGAGAGGAGTACGACGACCTCGGAGCGCAGCGGATTCTCGAGAACGACGACAGGTGTCGTATCGACATTTTCAACCAACAGGTGATCGACAAGCTCGTTCTCTCGGAGGGGATGCGCCGGCGGAGCGAAACCTATCTCGACGCCGGGAGACTGTCGGTTGCGCTGGTCAGTGCCGAGGACATCTTCCTGTTCAAGTCGGTCGCCGGGCGAACGGACGACATAGAGGACATGGTTTCGCTCGTACAGACCGACCTCGATTTCGACGTTATCGAGGACGAGTTGGAGCAGCAGAGCGACTTGCTGGGACAGGAGCTGTTCGTCACCCACGCGAACGAGGCATTACTGCAACTCGAAGAGCAACACAACATCTCGACGCCGTTGGCCGAGCGGGTCTCCGAAATCACCGAACGCGTGTACCGGGAACTGGAAGTGTTGCAGGCCTTCAACGAGTCGATTGCGCTGTCCGAACTCCGGAGCCGGCTCGACCACCCGGACGAGGAGATCGATGAAGCGGTACGAAGTCTGGAAGAGAAAGAGGTCGTAATCGTCGACGAGGGTGAGATCGTGAAGCAGTCGACGACCCTGTGAGCGTCGGATCGATGGGACGTTAGACGGCCTTACATGTGCTTATTTGTTCTGGGGTTCTATATGCGAGTGGAAGATAATATAGCATATGAGTGAGACCGAATCCCGAGAAGAACCCGAGCAAACTCCGGTTTCTGAAGAGGAGTTCAAAGAGCACCTTTCACACCTGTTTGAGGCGATGGTAGCAATCTCACCCACGCGGAACTATGTGAGTCAAATGGTTCATTTGTTGCCCGAAGAACGCCGACAGATGCGGTACGCGTACCCTGAACTCTTTGAGCGAATGGAAACGCAAGAGTTCCTCACGGAAGGTTTTGGGCTGGAGATTAGTGAAGAGGAGGTTTCAACGGACCACCGAGGCCCGAGTAGCGACCTGTCCTCCTTGATTAACGACGTTATGGAGTTCTTCGATGATGAGGAAAGGCGGCGGCTTCTAGGTGAATACCTTGATGAAGAGATTCCGAATCCCCGGCGTGAATGGATCGATCACAAGTTGAAGATGGCCGTTAGCGAGCCAAATTATGGTGAAGAAATCCGTTCAATCTTCAACGTAATGCGGAAGTACGGCGACCAACAGAACGGCTACCGACTCAACACGGAGCGTATTGAGGAACTCACCGATATTGAGGAGGGCCGAATACGGGATATCAAGCGGTTCTTGGTATCCGAGCTGGATGTTTTGCGGGATAGCAACGGCGAGTTTCGGTTTGAGAGTGTTATAATGGATTATCCGGGTGTGGTAGACTCGAACCTTCCCAGCGATGACTAAGAGATCGGCGAAACGAACGAAACGTACCGAGAAGAGAAAGGATGGAATTCAGCGCGAAGGGGTAACAGACCCAATTCCTGAGCCAAGCTATTCGGTCGGGGTCAAGAAGACCACTGCAGAAGCGATCGATAATGCGCAGAAACCGCAACGCTTCCCCTTCGAAATTCAGCCACACGTCATCACCTCAGAACCTCTCCCGGTAGTTCGGCACAAGCCGGGACTCCGTGAGACTCTAAATATCCCCCCCATTACGATTGAGACCGGCGGGAGCTTTTCGGACGAAACTCACCCTGAGATTGACCCTGCCGTACCCCGTCTGCGAATCTGGGAGTCAGCACGGATCCAACCAGTCACACCGCTTCACAGCTCCCTCGAAAGCGTCGAGGTCGGCCTCCCTCCTCGAAACCTCATGCAAGTCGAGCCTCTCGAAGATGATCGCGATATAACGTCGACTGAAGTAGATACACCGGCCGAGAGTGTATCGGAGACTGAAGAGAAACAAACGGATAGTAGGAAGGAAGCCGACACGTCTGTAGAAGGTTCTGATGAGGGCGCTGGAGATGCTGGCTTGCAAACTCCACCAGATCTCTATGACCTTCTTTTCAAAATGCCGGCGGGCTCTATCGGCATGGGTGCACCGGTCTGCATCGTGGCAGGGACGAGAAAGAGCGAGCGATATAGACAAACACTGGAAACACTCTGCCGAGAACAGTTTCGGCAAATCGTAGGGGGGCGTCCACTCGCGGATCTGTTCACTCCCGGAGAGGCGGAATCAGTGGAGGACACTCGGGTTCAGAATCGAATTTCATCACTAGACGACTCGGATAGTGACTACTTCGGGTTCGTCAGTAGACTTGAAGAAGAAGGGGGTATCACACGAGAATTGATCGAAGAGAAAGGAGATGCCGACCTGGAGCGTCTCCACTCCCGTATCGACGAGTTCTTCACACAGACACTCGGCTATCTCCTGCTCTTTGTCGATGAACAATTTGCTGGTGCTCTGTATGAGCACTTGCGTTCAACAAAAGACGTTCGCGAATCGGTCAATATTCGACCGCTCCGGGTACGCGACCTTCCTGACGATGTTAAGCGGGAACTCGTCCGGCTAGCGTGGGGCGATGTCTATCTGGAAACTGATCAGCGTGATCTCGATACGCTATTCCACGCCGGTGAAGAGAAATTCAAGCAGGCAATTGAGCCAGATCAGGGTGTAATTGAGGAGATCACCAGTCACAATCAGGGGGAAGAATCACACCTCCATTATTTGTTGAAGTGCTTCGTCGTCGATTTCCTCCTCAGACAGGAGAATCTGGATCCAGCGGGAGATCACCCTTGGGACGATATGCGTGAGCGAGTCCAGACAGAAACTGAGCCTTGGGCTCACTCTGAGATCCGACCAGACGTGTACAATTCAAAGACAAAGGAAGTCTATGAAATCGAGACACTCTTTGGTTCTGACCATCGGACGATAAATCGGACAATAGAGAAGTACGAGGGAGTGAACGTCAAAAGGATCAATATCATCATTCCGAATCTGACCTGTCTCCGAAATCTAAAGACGATCAACAGGAAGACCAACGAGAAGTTCGGAAATATGTTCCAGAACGAGGTCGAGTTCTGGGCGATAGATGCTAACCACGGAGAGCTGTTTCCGGTTCGAGAGCTAGTGCGTAGGCTCGTTGATCTGAATGAACGTGCCGAGGATCTGGCCTAAGAGTCTCACACCTCAACATGGACCTGTTTCGCATACCTAGTATTGTGGGAGATGTTCTCTCCGCAAGCGGGGTAGCCGATATGGACAATCTTCAAGACATCGCAATGGCTCTGCTTGAAACATCACGGATTCTCGTATGGACGGACAATCTACCCACCCCCGCAAGGCGCAACTCGACAAGGAAGAACGCGAGCATCTCGAAGACGTCGTTACCGAGATGCGCGACCGCGTCGAGGCGAACGTTCGGTATCAGCTCGAAGACGAGTACGGCCTCAACGAAAAACCCGACACCGTCGGAGCAAGCTCCGACGAGCCCTCCCTTGCTGACGCTCGCGAGGACGACAACGCGTCCCTGAGCGAGGCGCAGGAAAACCTGGTCGAGGCAATCGAACTCGAAGCCGCCGATGGTCACGATTGGGAGGACGCTCACGAGCAGTATATCACTGGCGTCGGCTACACCATTGTCAACCGTCTGGCGGCGCTCCGTTGCATGGAAGTCCGGGACTTCATCGACGACGAGGTCACGGCCTTCCGCGATGACGGCCTCACGCCGGCCGCCGACCGGCTAGTCACCGAGGAGTTCATGCTCGAAGAGGAAGCCGTCCTCGAAGCCTATCGGAACGCGTGCGACGACCTCGCTGATGAAATAGAGATTCTCTTCGACCGCTCGACCGCCTACAGCCTGATCGACCCTGACGACGACACCTACGAAGACCTCTGCAGTCTGCTTGATAAGGTGCCAGATGAAGTCTGGCGGGCCGACGACGTGCTGGGATGGGTTTACGAGTACTACAACGTCAAGCTATTGGATGATCTCAGAGAAAAAGGAAAAAACCATGGGTTAGCCGCTGAAGATGTGCCTCCGGCGAACCAGTTCTACACACCCCATTGGGTCGTTCGGATGCTCACCGACAATTCGCTGGGGAAGCTCTATCTCGAAGACCAGGGTGAGCTACAGGATGCAGTCGAGCGACAAGATTCACTTTCTCCTGACGAACGCAAGAACCGCCCACTTTCACCAGACCAGTCGCCGGACATCGCGGACTTCTGCACCTATCTCGTTCCTTCCGAGGAAGAAGGCGAACCACCGGCATTCGACGGCCCGGAGGACATCCGCGTCATCGACCCAGCTTGCGGGAGTGGGCACTTCCTATTGTATGCGTTCGACGTGCTGGAGCGAATCTGGCGAGCAGAAACCGAACTCGCCCCTGCCGAAATCCCTCATGAGATTCTGCGGAACAACCTGTACGGGGTCGATCTGGACATGCGGGCCTGTCAGCTCGCCGCGTTCAATCTCTACCTGAAGGGTCGTACACGTGCTGAGGCCGAGGGCTCGAGAGGGTTCGACATGCCCGAACTCGGTATCGTTTGTGCCGACGCAAAAATCGCTCATGTTGAAGGCGTTGAAGAAGTTTTCGACGAGGTAGCTAACGGTCAGTCCGACGTGGAAGATGCATTGCGGCGAATACTTAACGCATTCGAGGAAGTTCACGGACTCGGGAGTCTACTGGACGTGCGCGGGACGCTCGGTGACCTATTTGAGGACGAAGTTGATGAGGAAAGCGTCCAGATCACGCTAGAAGACGATCCTCGTGAGGATCATACACTTGGGCAGATTCTCCACAGTCTCCGTGAAGCGGTAGACCAGCACCGAGATGAGGATTCGTTCCTGGCTCAGGATTTACGGAGTTTCATCCGCCTAATAGATCTTTTGGCTCAAGAATACGACGTAGCATTAATGAATCCTCCATATGGGACGAGAAATAGAATGCCAGAGGTGGTTCAAAATTACGTTGAGTCAAATTATCGATACCCATCGGAATACTATGTGAATTTCTTTGAGGTGTGTGATAAAATCACGAAACATAACGGTCTTGTTGGAATGCTTATACCCGGTTCTTTTATGAATAAACGACGGTTTACCACTTTCCGAGAGGACTTCATAGGTGAGCGAGGTAATTTTGAATTCCTTTCTGAATTTGGATATGGAATTTTAGATAATGCAACAGTTCCGACAGTTGGTACCGTAGTTCGTTCTGAGTCAGAGCAAGGAGTAGAAGGCACATTTCTTAGATTCCATGACCTTGAGAAATCAAAGAAGGAGAAGGCATTTACACAAACTATTTGTGGGATTGAGGAGGCTGTGAAGCGATATTATGAAGTTCCGTTGACAGAGTTCGGTAAAATCCCAAGGACACCAATCTGTTACTCAGTTCCATCTGTGGTTCGAGATCTTCACAACTCAGAAATAAAGATTGATGCAGAAGGGGCAGATATTGATGGAAGATCAGCCTGTAAAGCCGTTACAGGTGCAGTGACTGCAAATTATTCTAGATTTACACGCCCTCAGTGGACAGTAACCGACTATTCGGTTTTTGAGCCTTTCTCCTACGGTGGATCAGATGCATGGATTTCTCCAAAAATTATCGAAACCGTAATTTGGGGTGACCGTGGCACAGAGTTGAAGCGTTCTAGTGATTCTGTAAGAACACCAAATCAAGAATTCTATGGGGAATCAGGTCTAAATTGGAACCACATCAAGAGAACTGGGAGACGGTTTGGATATTCTCCTGGTAGCCTCTTCAGTACTGCAAGCTTCATGCTTTTCCCAGAAGTTGACATATCGAATTTTGAATTGATGTCGATACTTAATTCAAAATTATACCATGCACTGTTCTTATCTAGAACAACTGAAAGGCAATGGAATATCAATGTGGTTGGTGGAAGTCCTTGGCTAGAGTCTTTAGAACAAATAGACCAAATTGACGAATTAGCAAAAAAGCAGTATGAGATAATGATGAATTTGCGAATTCACGAGCCCACTAGCCCATATTATATTTGTCCGCCGCTTTTACCCGGAGATGACGATTCTGATTATTTCTATCAACACCCGTTCACAGACGCCATGGCTGAAGAGATGAACATAAGCAGATCTGTGGGTGAGGCAAGTGAGTCTATTCCGACTGTAGCTCAGAGCCACGAGAAGCAAAAGATCCGATGTGAAAATCGAATAGAGAATATATCACAAAAGATCGACTCTTTGATATTCGATGAGCTAGATATATCCAAAAAAACTCGCAACGAGATTGATACTGAGATTTCATTACGAACCCCAGAGAGTGCTCATCGCGAAGTCCCCGACCCCGAGTCCGTTCCCGAAGTCCCCGAAAATCTCGGCGAACAGGTAAAAGATCTCGTCCACCACTTCGCAATGGAAGCTGTCCGGGAGGAATCGGACGGTATCATCCCACTTGAAGGCACAGATGAACAGGACGACATTCTCGACCGCATTGTCGAGCGATTCGAGGACGCGTACGGCGAGCACGCCGAAGACCGCCTCGTCGAGGTCGACGATATTCTCGGGGCCAAGTCCGCCGCCGACGAGGCGTACCCCAACCTCCGGTCGTTCATTGAGGACGACCTCTTCGCCTACCACGTCGACACGATGGAGAACACGCCCATCATCTGGAAGCTCAGTACGGCGCGGCTGCTGGCCGACGCGAAAGGTGAAGGCTTCGCGTGCTTCGTCGACTACCACCAACTCGATGCCAGCCTATTCGACCGCCTCAGCAACACCTATCTCGAACCACGGAAATCTTCCCTCCGCGACCGCCAAGCGGCGGCGAATCAGCGTCGGAACGACGAGTCGCTCTCTACGAGCGAACGTGCTGAGGCAACTGATGAATTCGAGTTCTGTTCGAGCGCACTCGAACAGATCGCCGAACTCGAAGAAGTGATGCAGGAACTCGGTTCCACCAGCGAGCGCGAATTCGACGACGATGACCGAGAACGCCTCAACAAGCTGGCCCCCAAAGTCGCCGCCTTCCGCGAGGAGACTGCGGAGCGCATCGAAACCCTCGAACAACTCCGAGAGATGAACGGCGAAGAGTGGTTCCAAGACACCTTCTCCGATGGCTTCTGGGACAAGGTCGACGAGTGGCGTGATGAGTGGGTGGACGCTCTTGGGGAACTGGAACACGCCTGCGAGGAGTACGCCAAGCCCAGCGACGAACCTGTCGAAGCCCATCTCGCGGACCTCTTCGACTACTTCAACTGGCGGCTCAAAGGCTCAGATCATTACTCCAGTACGGGCATCCTCTTCATGACCTACTACTTCGAGCGTGAAGGGAGCGACCTTCTCGATGAGGACGGCGAGCCATTCGACACCCTCACCGAGGACGAGAAACTGCTCGCCTCTCTCGCAACGGGCATCGACGACGCATCCGTCCTCGACGAAGAGTACCTCCAACAGATTGCGGACGATGAAGATGTCGACGAAGTGGACGAACTGCCACCGTTAGCGGAGTTCAAGGCGCTCGCCGAAGAGATCGACGATCGTTGCCAGTCGGTCTACAAGCAGATTCCTTCAGATTGGGAGGATCGTGCCCTTTCCGAAGTCACGACCGCTGGCTACCAACCCAATCACAAGCACGGCGTCACGATCAACATTACGCCGCTCGCTGAGCAGCGTATCGTCCCCGAAATTGTCGAGGACAAAGTACTGTAAGGAAGAACGATGAGCAACGAAGTCGAATTCCCGGTCGGGAAAGCAATTCTTGCGATGCTCTTCGGAGCATCGCTGTTCCCGATTACCTACCCTGTATCGTACTTTTTCGGGTACCTCGGGGTACTGAGTTGGGACTCCGTCGCGATGTGGGGATTTCTTGGCCCGATGTTTTTCATCGGTGTCCCAGTCATACTGTATGATCTCCCTGAGCGGTTTGCGGAGAAGCTGACTGGCTACTGGCTAATCGTGGCTAGCATCGGGTGGATTACACTCATAATTACAATGCAATTTTTCAATTCAGACGTCCCAGAGTCGCGTATGAATGTCTACGCCATGGGCACAACGTTGCTCATTGTTGTTTCAACTATCTCGATAGCAGCCTATCTTGACTACACCAACGCACCGGTAGACGAGTATCTCGACGGTCTCCGTCCCAACTGACTATGCAAGCAACACAAACGCTCCCTGAAGCCGCGAAAGACACCATCCGAAGCGAGTTCGACCGGGCCGAATCAGCAGACCCCATCGTCCTCTGGTGGGACGACGGGAACTACCTCGAAGACATCATCGAGCAAGCCTGCGACGAACTCGGCGTGCATCTGAAAGTCGCCAAGGAGACGCCGCTGGAACTCCGTGCCGACCCAG
The DNA here is from genome assembly GCF_001485575.1 of Haloarcula sp. CBA1127. NCBI lineage: Archaea > Methanobacteriati > Methanobacteriota > Halobacteria > Halobacteriales > Haloarculaceae > Haloarcula > Haloarcula sp. CBA1127. Next base: position 238,105 of record NZ_BCNB01000001.1, on the reverse strand, counting down.
TCGACGGCGAACAGGTCTGGTACGTCCCACACGTCAAGGAGCCCGAAGACACCGAGGGTGACTTCGACTGGTTCCGCGACGTCGAGCACACGGGCGGCGAGGTGGAGATGAGCATCGAAGACCTCACCATCCACGCGTTCGAGCGCGGGCAACTCGACGCGTGGGAGCTGAAAACCACGACGCGGTCGGACGACCCCGCAAAGCGCCGCGAGATCGCGCGGATTCTCCACGACCAGCTCACCGGCGGCCAGCTCCCGACGCTCGAACAGCTCCGCACGCGGATCGTCACCGGCGGCTACACCGATCCGGTCGCGTTCGTGCTGGAGAACGGCTGGGGCGACATCGACGACAGCCCCGACACGATCGAGCAGATGCAGGACTTGCTGACCAGCGAGGGTGTCGACGCGGTCGCCAGCGAGGACGAACCCGCGGGGATCGTCGCGGCGACGCGTCGGTGGGCCGTCGCCGAGTGGCTGATCCACGCTGGTGTCGATGCCGAACGGTTCCCGACGGCGTTCCGCGCCGAGACGGCCGGCGATCACGATCTCCCCGAACTCAAGTCGCTGTTGAACAACACCACCTCGGCCGGTCTCATCGCCGACCGCTATCTCGGCGAAGCGACCTGGCCCGACATCGTCGCGGACGTCGACGAGCCGTGGGAACTCGCGGATTGTCTCGTCGACGCCGCGCTCGAACGGCGTCTCTGGGAGGCGTGGCACGCATCCTTCGACGCCGGCGACTACGAGGCGTGTCTCACGCGCGCGGAGGAGCGCTACGACGCCCTCCTTGGCAGCGAGGACTTCCGTGGCACCTACCGCGGTGCCTACGGTCCGGACAGTCCGTGGACGCAGACGTGGGAGCAGGCCGCGGAGGTCGCCCGCCTCGCACACCAGCTCGAGACGTGGGACGAGAGAGCCACCGACGACGTTGTCTCACTGTACGCTGACCCGGACGACGGAACGTGGCAGATCGACAATGCGATGCTCAACCTCGTCGTCGCCGGCGCACCCGAGTCCGACCTCCCTGCCGACCATCCTGCCGTCGCTACCCTCGACGACCTCCGGACACACCTCCAGTCGGAATACGTCGAGTACCTCGAAGCCCTCGGAGACCGCGTCACCGAAACTGTCGAGGCCGGCGCTCCGTTCGTCGACGAGGACCACTCCTATCAGTTCTTCACGAAGGAATCCGACGGCCTCGAAAGCGGCCAGACGGTCGCACTGTTTGTCATCGACGCCCTCCGACTCGACCTCGCACGCCGACTCGCGGACGAGTTACGCGACTACGTGGCGACGCTCCCGGCCGACGCCCCCGAGTTCGCCGTCGACGAAGACGTCTGGCTCGGGACGCTGCCCTCAGAGACTGAGTTCGGGAAAGCCGCACTCACGCCGGGAGAGATCCAGATGTTCGACGTCTCGCTGGTCGACGGTGAGTTACAGCCCCTTCGAAACAACCGAAAGGTAAACACGAATCGACGGAACTCGCTGTTGCACGGCGACGGCTGGACAGTCACTCGCGACACGGAGGACGGCTGGCAGTCGACGCGTGTCGCCTACTTCAAAAACGACCTCGACGACATCGGCGAGAAGGAACTCAGCGATCTCGAGGCGATGCTGGCCCGACGCGTCGACTCGCTCGCGGAGTTCATCGGTACGAAGCTCGAACAGGGAGAGTGGGACCAGGCATACGTGCTGACCGATCACGGGTTCGTCCTGCTCCCAGACAGCGCGTCACCGGAGAAGATCTCACGGCCGATGGAGGCGTCAGACTCCGGTCGGCGATGGATTGCCGGCGAGGACGTAGACGCGGATTCACCCGGCGTGCTACTCGACTCCAGCACCCGACTGGGGTATCTCGACGCTAACGTCAGCGTCCTTGCGAGCCCGCTCAAGCGGTTCAAAAAGCAGGGCCTCGGGGACGCACGGTTCTACCACGGTGGCCTGCTCCCACAGGAGTTCGTGCTCGATTTCATCAGCATCACGCAGGGGTAGCTGTCCTGGTCCATCGCGATGGGACAATATTCAAGAGACCACAGTTGTACTGGGAGAATATCACTGACTCTCATATGGACGGGAACGCTCTGGGCCCGCGAAAGGCGCAACTCGACAAGGAAGAGCGCGAACATCTCGAAGCTGTCGTCACCGAGATGCGAGACCGTATCGAGGCGAACGTTCGCTACCAGCTCGAAGCGTATGATCTGGCAGACCGCCCTGATGACGCGTCGCTGAGCGAGGCACAGAAAACCCTCGTGGAAGCTATCGAGCTCGAAGCTGCCGATAGCCACAGCTGGGAGGAGGCCCACGAGCAGTACATTACGGGCGTTGGCTACACGGTCGTCAATCGGCTAGCCGCGCTTCGCTGCATGGAGGTTCGGGACTTCATCGACGACGAAGTGACGGCCTTCCGCGACGACGGCCTCACGCCGGCCGCCGACCGGCTAGTCACCGAAGAGTTCATGCTCGAAGAGGAGGCCGTCCTCGAAGCCTATCGGGACGCGTGCGACAAACTGGCCGCGGAGATCGAGATTCTCTTCGACCGCTCGACCGCCTACAGCCTGATCGACCCTGACGACGACACCTATGAAGCCCTCTGTGGAATGCTGGACGAGGTTCCCGACGAGGTCTGGCGGGCCGACGACGTGCTGGGCTGGGTCTACGAGTACTACAACCGTCCCGTCGTCGAAGCACTCGACGCGAAGAACACGCTCGGACCGGAAGACGTGGGGCCGGCGAACCAGTTCTACACACCCCATTGGGTCGTCCGAATGCTCACCGACAACTCGCTCGGCAAGCTCTATCTCGAAGCCACAGGGCAGGACTCGGCGGTACCGGAACCAGAGTCGCTCAGTCCCGAGGAGCGCAAGGAACGCTTGGTCACGCCGGAGGACAGCCCGACCGTTCCCGAACTCTGTACGTACCTTATCCCGGACGAAGAGGCCGGAGATGCGCCGGAGTTCGACCATCCCTCGGAACTGCGGGTCATCGACCCGGCCTGTGGGAGCGGCCATTTCCTGCTGTATGCGTTCGACGTACTAGAGCGCATCTGGTGGGCCGAGACCGATCTTGACCGCGCCGAGATTCCGGCGAAGGTTCTCGAACATAATCTCTACGGCGTCGACATCGACCTGCGCTCGTGTCAGCTCTCGGCGTTCAATCTGTATCTGAAGGCCCGGACACGTACCGAAGAGGAAGACGGCCAGTTCGAAATGCCCAACGTCGACATCGTCTGTGCGGACGCCCGCGTGGCGGAGGTCGAGGAAGGCGCAAAAGTACTGGACGAGATCACCGGCGAAGGGACTGACCTGCGCGATGCGCTGAGCGAGATCATCGACACGTTCCAGCACACGGAAGCTCTTGGGAGTCTGCTCGACGTGAGTGGGACACTCGAAGACGTGTTCGAGAGCGGGCAGACGGACCTCTCCGATTGGGGTGACGGAACACACCAGTCACTGAACTCCTTCTTGAAGGCACTTCGAGAAGCCGTTGGTGAGCGGTCGTCAGATTCGTTCGGCGAACAGAACCTCAAGAGTTTCCTGAATCTGCTGGTAGTGCTAAGCCAAGCGTACGACGTGGCGCTGATGAACCCGCCGTATGGTTCGGGGGGACGAATGCCGGACACCGTGCAGGAATACATCGAAGAGAACGGGAATTACAAATATACGACGGAGTACTACATCAACTTCTTCGAGGCGTGTGATCGGCTGGCGAAGGCCGACGGACGCACGGGGATGCTCGTCCCGTGGTCGTTCATGTTCAACAAGTCCTTCCAGACCTTTCGGGAGGATTTCGTCGGTGGAAGAGGTGCGTTCGACTTCTTCTCGGAGTTCGGATACGACATCCTCGACAACGCAACCGTCGGCACTGTCGGGACTGTTGTTCGCTCCGAGGCAGACAGCGGCCAAACAGGGACGTTCATCCGCCTCCCGGATGTCGCAAAGGGTGAGAAGGAAGGGGAATTCATCCGCGCGTCTTTCGATGGTTCTGAAACCGGTGTCAAACGACTCTATCATCGAAACCTTTCCGAGTTTGCGATGGTTCCCGGCACGCCGCTTTCCTATTGGGTGTCACGAGACCTGCGAAGTATCTATCAGTCCGATACCGTTCTTGACGCGGATAATGCGGGCTTAGACGAACGGGAGACGCTGGGTGACATCAAACAGGGTACCGCAACCGCAGACGATTCCCGGTTCGTCCATACGTTCTGGGAAGACAGGGGCGCTGAATGGGTCCCGTTTGCGAAGGGGGGCGCTGATGCGTGGCTGTTGCCTCGAATAAAGAACACCCTCCTGTGGGGCGAAGACGGGACGGAAGTCGATAGATACCCGAAATCCTACCCCCGCAATACAGACGCCTACTTCAACGAATCATTGACGTACACCGTCGCAAAGCGAAGCGGCCGGAGGTTTGGGTATCTCCACGATTCGTCCGTCTTCGGTCACAAGGGCTCGGTGCTGATTCCGGACCGGGCTATCTGGAACGCCCTCTCGTACACGAATAGCCATCTATTCACTTACTTAATGCTTGCACAGACCTCCGAGCGAATGTGGGAGGTCGGATTTGTCTCGAAGGTTCCGTGGCGAAAAGAACTCGAAGACATTGACGAACTGGCCACCCTCTCCCGGGAAGCCGTCGGACACCTCATCTCGAAGCGGCAGTACGACTTCGTGTCGCCGCATTACGATGGGCCTGTCCTGCTCGATGCACTCGGTGTCGATGACCCACTACCGCAGTACGATCATCCACACCGCGAACTTCGAGACGAGCTTTCTCTCGATAGCCCGGCACAAACTGTGTCCACGGCAGACTCGCTCAATCAGGTCGGAACAGCCGCCGCGAAACACTTGGCGCGAGTCGAGCAAAGCCTCCAGTCCTGTGCGAACGACATCGACGATGCCGTCTTCGATTGTTTCGACATTACCGATGCGCAGCGCGAAACGATCCTTCAGGAGATCGCGCTCCGAACTATCGAAGATCCACGCGAACAGGAGGCGTATGATCCAGCAGCCATCTCAGAGCCAGCTAGCGACTTCCCGGAACAGGTCAAAGACCTCCTGCTCCATTTCACGCTCCGGGCGATCAACGACACCGATGACGGCATTATCCCCCTCTCTGAAATCGACGGCACGGACGACCTTCTGACCCACATCGAGGCGGAGTTCGAACGTGTCTGGGGCGAGCACGCAACCGACCGCCTCGCGGAAGCCGACGCGGTACTCGGGAACCGAAGTGCGAGTGACGAAGCGTACCCGAACCTTCGGGCGTGGCTCGAAGACGACCTGTTCGAGTACCACGTCACGGAGTTCGACCGGACGCCGATCCTCTGGCGGCTCTCGAGCGAGCGACTCGTTTCCGACGCCACGGACGAGGGCTTCGGCTGCCTCGTCGATTACCATCAATTGGACGCGAGCATCTTCGACCGTCTGCAAAACCAGTATCTCGAACCGCGGCGGACGCACCTCCGCGAACGGCAGGCGGCGGCAAACAGCCGTCGTAACGACGAATCGCTCTCGACTTCCGAACGAGCCACCGCCGCCGAGGAGTACGACCAGTGTGAGAACGGCCTCGAACAGCTCAGTGCGTTCGAAGAACGGCTTGGCGACCTTTCGCAGACCAACCCGCGTGACTGGCCCAGCGTGAATCAGGAACGCGCGGCCGAGGCAGCCGAACGCGTGGCGGAGTTCCGTGAGCGGACAGCAGCACGGCTAGACACTCTCGAAACCCTCGCCGATCTGAAGGACGTGGATATGGCAGATCTGTTCAGTCCCTCGTTCTACGAAACCGTACAGGAGAACAAAGACGAGTGGGTCGATGCGCTCGACGACCTACAGACTGCCTTCGAAGCATACGCCGAGGCTGGTTCCGAACCCGTCGAAGCTCACCTCTATGACCTCTTCGAGTACTACGACGATCTCGTCGGCTCCACACACTACGCGAGCAACGGGATCCTGTTCATGACGTACTACTTCGAACAGTTCGAGGATGCCGAGCAGTCACAGATCGGAGATAGCGATGTCGCCGAGCGGCAGCGACTGCTCGCAGAACTCGCGGCCGACGTTGACGAGTATCGGCAACTTGCCGACGAAATCGCCGCAAACTGCGACGAGGTTACGACCGAGATCTCCAGCGATTGGAAAGAGCGGGCGCTCTCAGAAGTCGTGACTGCGGGCTACCAGCCCAACCACAAACACGGCGTCGCGATCAACATCACGCCGCTGGCTGAGCAAGACATCGTCCCGGAAGTAGTTGCAGACAGAGTACTCTGAGGCAGTTGTGAACCGATTGCCGTCAGAGGGACCGGCTGACAAGGTTCAAGAGTCTATGCCGTTTTGGAACACGTAGCACTCGATGACGGAGTCTTCATTCTCGCCTGGGCAACGAGTCCTTCTCAACGGAACGCCGGCTGAAGTCATCAAAACACGGACGGTCGGCGAGATCGAATATTTGAGAGCGTATATCGACGGCGAAGGCGTCAAGACTGTCTGTCTCGACGATGTAGCGATTCAGCCACAGCAGTCCGGCATCGAGGAGCTGGCCAACCAGCGAATCGACGACCTTCACCCGGATCACGATGCGGTCGCAGCGCAGTGGTTCGACCTCCGGACGCAGGCGACGAAACTCAAACTCGCTCACGAACAGGGACAGCTCTTGAGCATCTCGAACTCGCTCGTTCGACTGGAGCCGTATCAGCTTGACGCCGTAAACTGGGTGATGCAGAAGCTCCGGCAGCGGGCGCTTATCGGTGACGACGTCGGGCTTGGGAAAACGATAGAGGCGGGACTCGTCCTCAAGGAACTCGCTGCACGGAATCGCGCCGACCGCGTTCTGTTCGTCGTTCCCGCCCACCTCCAGAAGAAATGGATCCGGGATATGGACCGCTTCTTCGACATCGACCTGACCGTGGCAGACCGCGCGTGGGTGGACGGTGAGCGCCGTCGGCTCGGCGAGGAGGCTAACATCTGGGCCCAAGACCAGCAACGGCTCGTCACCAGCATGGCGTTCCTGCGACAGGACGAGTTTCGGCCTGCACTCCGGGACGCGTTCTGGGACGTTGTCGTGGTCGACGAGGCACACAAGGCTGCAAAGCGGGGAGAGTCACCGAGCAAGACGGCACGGATGATTGATACCGTCACGGGGAACTCCGACTCGCTGCTGCTTCTCAGCGCGACGCCACACGACGGGAAGGGCGAGGCGTTCCGCTCGCTCGTGGAGTACATCGACCCGTTCCTCGTCGCCGAAAACCAGGAACTCTCACAGGAGACAGTCGACCGCGTAATGATCCGTCGCGGGAAGACCGACATCTACGACGAGGACGGTGAACGTGTCTTTCCAGACCGGGAGGTCAACTCGGTCTCGGTTTCGATGACGCACGACGAGCGGCAGTTCTACCGGGCGGTCACCGACTACGTCAAAAACGTCTACAACCGCTCGGAGAAGCTGAACGAACCCGCAGTCGGGTTCGCGATGGCGCTCATGCAGAAACGGCTGGTGAGCAGCGTCGGCGCGATTCACGCGACGCTCCGTCGACGACTGGACGACCTCCTCGACGAGGAGGCGGAAACGGACGGTCTGTCCGAGGAAGCACGAGCCTACCTCGATGGCGAGGACCTAGACGAGGACGACAAGCAGCACGCGGAAGACGAAATCGCCGGTCTGACCGTCACCAGCACCGACGAACAGCTCCAAGAAGAGATCGATACCCTCCGCGACCTCGTCTCGCTGGCGGAGGATTTACCGATCGACTCCAAGGCTCAGAAAGTCAGACGGTTCATCTCCCAACTCCTCGAGGAGCAACCGGAGGAAAAACTCCTGTTGTTCACGGAATACCGCGATACGCTGGACTACCTTCTCGAATTCGTGCAAGACGAGCCGTGGGCCGACGAGATTCTCGTGATTCACGGCGACGTTGACAAAGACGAACGGACCCGGATCGAAGACGAATTCAATCACGGCCAGTCACGACTCCTGTTCGCAACCGATGCAGCGAGTGAGGGGATCGACCTCCAGCACAGCTGTCACATCATGGCTAACTACGAGCTTCCGTGGAACCCGAACCGCCTCGAACAGCGGATCGGACGCATCCATCGCTACGGACAGGAAGAGGAGGTCAAGGTCTGGAACTTCCTCTTCGACGACACCCGCGAGAGTGAGATCTTCGAGATGCTCCAAACCAAGGTCGAGGAGATCCGGTCTCAGCTCGGAAACACAGCGGACGTGCTTGGCATCCTCGACGACATCGACGTGGACTCACTCATCATGGAGTCCATTGAGAACGACGAACCGCCGAGTGCGACCAAAGCGGAACTCGAGGAGATGATCGAGGAGCGTCAGCGAACGCTCGAGGAGTGGTACGAGCGGAGCCTCGTCGATACGAGCACCTTCGACGCGGAGAGCCGCCGGCAGATACAGCAGGTCGTCGACGAGTCAGAGGACGTCTACGGAAGCGAGGGAGACATCCGCGAGTTCTTCGAACGAGCAGTCGAAGCCTTCGGCGGAGAATTCGAGAAGCGCGGCACCAACCTCTATCAAGCCGAGCTACCGGACGGGATCAATTCGCCCGGCCAAGACGCGACCTTCGGCCCGTTCACGTTCGACCGCGACTTCGCGATGGATCACGAGGACATCACCTATCTCGCACCCGATACGGACGTCCTGCAACGGCTCATGGCACGCGTGTTGGAGGACGAGCGCGGTGAAGTCGGACTCAAACTTCTTCCGTTCATCGACACGCCGGGAATTACCTATAACTATCGCGTAGCGTTCGAGGACGGCACCGGCGACGTGATTCGTGAGGAGACCATCCCCGTCTTCGTCGATGCTGCGCAAGAGGACGCCCAACAGGCGCTCGGTGAGCGTGTGGTCGAGGGCAACTCGGTAGCAGCAAAGCCCGACGCCGACGACCTTCGGACGGTTCTCGACACTCAGTCCGACTTACGGACGGCTGCCGATCGCTATGTGAGCGTGCGGGTCAACGAGATCAAGAACCATCTTCAGGAGAAGCGTCACGAGGAGACCGCTCGGGAGCTGGAGAATCTCGAGGCGTACGCACAGGCGGAACGAGAACGGATCGAGTCCTTCATTGAGGAGTACGAGCGCAAAGCCGACGCCGGCTCGGACATGGATATCGCAATCCGTGGCCAACAGGAGCGTCTCGAACAGCTCGAGGACAGAATCGAAACCCGTCGCGAAGAACTCCGACGTCGAGAGCAGATCATCTCCCTTGCGCCCGAGGTTGAGAACTACTGTTTGACGCTTCCACTCTGAATTGAGTGGGGACTGTAGCTAAAGTGGCCGAGATACCTATCGGCTGACGAGATTGTCTCGGCAAAAGTGAAGTAAGCCGAAACTCTTGTTGAATAGTATTCGATGCACAATACGCTTCTAACTGGTCCCCAACATTCACGTTTGGAACAAGCTGCTTTTGAACGGGCCGACCAGATGGGTGCTGACCTTCTTGGCTCCGTCCTGTATATAACGCGGAATGACGCTCGTAGAAGTGAAGTTGCGGACAATTGGGCCACGACATACGACCCGCTCTGTCTTCGCGCCGAGACGCTCGATGCAGTGGTTCGTGAGTGGTACGAGCACCTTCACGGTCCGGTCCAACCACTCTCCGGACAGTTGAACCGCCGGCTTGCGGAGTACGCGCTCGACAGAACGACCGCCGAAACAGATAGCGCTCTCGCTGGTGAACCCGCCTCAGCCGCCCTCGCTGATGCGTTCAGCAGTCGTTTTTCACTCTTCGATGACGCCGGCATCGGGACTGCCGACGCACTGGCGGCAGAGTTCGAGGGCTCCGTGCTCGATGACCGTATCGCGACAGCCACTATCGACGCATACCGCCACTATCAGGATCTCCACGCCGACTCCGTCGACGAGTGGGTCTGTACCCGAGGGGAGATGTTCGACGCCGTCGCGACGACAGAGAAGTCACTCTCGGCCCTCTCTCCGGAACTGGACATCGTCATCTTATCGGGGTATCACGAGTTCCGTCCCGTCGAACGCCGCCTCATCGAACGCATCGTCGACGAACTCCCGGTGATTGCGCTGCTGCCGTTGCACCAGGATGGTCGGAACGGAGTCGATGCCGTGGCGCAAGACGCCCTAGAGGTCTATGAAGCACTCGACTTTGAGAGAGTGGATATCGAGCCCGTCGGCGGGTCCGGGCGGGCCTTCGGTACGATCACCGAGTCACTCTACCGCCCAGATCCCGACACCGTCCCTGTTCCAGACGGTCTCCGGTGGCGGGAACTCCCGACGCCCGAGCGCGAGATTCGCTTCGTCGCTCGCGAGCTCCGGACTGAGTTGGCCAATGGTCGCGACCCCGACGACCTAGCCGTCGTCGTCCCCGGGACCGAGGCCTATTCGGGGTACGTCGAGGACACGTTCGATACGTTCGACATTCCCCACGTCACGACAGCCGCCTCACAGCTGAACCGGACGTTTACCGGGAGCGTCGTTCACGATCTGCTGAACCTGGCCGAACCTGAGCCGCGTGCTGAAGACCTCACATCCTTGTTGGCGAATCCGCTGGTCGACGTCGTCGACACCCACCAAGCCAACGCGGTCACGGCAGCTGCTCGCCGGCGCGACACCGTTTCTGTGTCGCCCCTGCTCGACGATATCGACGACCAGGCGACGGCGCTGGTCGAGGATCTGCTGGCCACGCTGGAGACGCTTCGAACGGAGGACATCGAGGACGCAACCGAGACGCTTCGACGGCTGATGGACGACCGCTTCAACTTGGAGGCGGCGACGGAGGACTACGCCAGCGGCGCCGAGCAAGCCGTCGAACAGCGGGCCTACGACCTCGTGGACGAGGTTCTCTCCTCGTTCGAATCGCTGGCAGCGGTCAATAGTGATCTCTCTCCGCTGGCACTGTTCACCCGTGCGTTCGACGGCGTGCCGATCCGGGTTCCGCAACGCGCTGCTGGCGGCCACGTCGAAGTGATGGGGTTGCTCGACGCCCGGATGCGGTCGTTCGAGAAGGTGTTCTTCGTGGGACTGACGAGCGAGCACTTCCCGGTGACGCCGGAGCGACCGGCCTTCTTCGAGGAGATGACCGACGCCCATCCGCGGTTCGACACCGGCGACGAGCGCCTCCGTGGCCGCTATCTCTTCGCGACGCTGCTCGCGAACGTCGACGAACTCACGATCACCACACCGGAGACGGGCGACGACGAATCCGCCGTCGTCCGGTCGCCGGTCCTCGACGAACTCCAGCGCGTGACCGGCATCGACCCCGAAGACGGCGTCGACGACCGCGTGGGTTCCCGCGAAGACCTCCAGCGGCACGTCGCTGCAACGGCCGACCGGCGTGCGGCAGTCAGCCGCGCCGGCGACCGAGGTGACCTCTCCCCCGAGCAGACCAAGCGCACTGACCGAGGACTCCACTGTGCGGACAATAGGAGCACGGCTGGCCTCTCCGAACACGACGGCGTCTTAGAACCCGAGACAGTCGATGCGGTCTACCCTCCGTCGGAACGGGAACCCTACAGCGCGAGCCGAATCGAGCGATACGTCGAGTGTGGGTTCAAGTTCTACGCTGACGAAGTGCTCGGAATCGATGATCCCGATGATGTTGAAGTCGTCCCTACTCCCCTCGAAGCCGGGTCGTACGTTCACGGCGTCCTCGAACGGTTCTTTGCGGATCTACAGGGCGAGACCGAGGATGGCGTCGATCTCGCCGAGTTCGATCGAAACGACCTAGCGACGCACCTTCGCGAGATTGCCGTCGAGGAACTCCGGGATGCTGACTTCGAGTACGACGGGCTGTTCTACGAACGGTGGAAGGCGGAGCTATTCGCGGGCCTCACTGACGATGGGAGCGCCCCGTACGAGGCCGGGAGCAAACCCCACAACGCGCCGGAGCGAGGATTGTTCGCCACGTTCCTCGACAACGAACTCTCGCGGGACGGCGTCGCTCGCCCACACCTGTTCGAAGCCCCGTTCGGCGAGGGACTTCCCGACTCGGACGCTGGTCCGTTCACGGTTGGACGGCCGGACGGCTCGACTGTCTCGATTCGCGGGTACATCGACCGCGTCGACGTGAGTCGGGACGGCGAGCAACCGAGGCTTACGCTGTACGACTACAAGACTGGGCGGGCACCGTATATGACGAAGACGACCGGCGGCACGAAGTTCCAGCTCCCCATCTATCTGCTCGCTGCCGCCCAAGTCGTCGACGGTGATCTGTTCGAGCAGGGGGCGCTTTCAGCGACGTACTACCAAGTGCGACCTCCCAACGACCTCAAGGTTCCACGCGGTATCGAATCGAAGTTCGATTCAGAGGTCGAACTTCGTCGCTTCCTGAATGATGTCGTTCCGGAGTGGCTGGGCCAGATCGACGAGGCGATCGCCAACGGACGATTCCATACAACGCTCCTGTCGGCCCGTGGTGCGAACTGCCGATACTGTGACTACCGACGAGCGTGCGATGTCCGGCATCACCGCAAACGGGAGTTCGTCGACGAGGTTCACGATGACAACGCTGCGTACGTTCCACTCCGTGTTCGCGACGACGGGGACATCGAGGCGGTGATGAGCGATGACTGAGGACCCCGCGGAGATTCAGCTCACGGAGGAACAGGAGGACGCGCTCATCCAGGGCCGGAACGTCGCGATCACTGCCGGTGCCGGGACGGGGAAGACGACAACACTCACCGAGCGATACGTGACGATACTGGCCGAAAACCCGTCGCTCACGCCGGAGAACATCGTCACGATCACCTTCACGCGAAAGGCTGCTGCCGAACTGACCGAGCGCGTTCGGGAGGAGGTGTACGACCGGCTCAATGCTGTCGACTCACCAGAAGCCTACAACCGCTGGCGAAACGTCCTCGACGACCTCGAAGATGGCTACGTCCACACCATTCACGCGTTCTGTGCGCGGCTCTTGCGAGAACGGGCCGTCGAGGCCCCGGTCCCACTCGGCTTCGACGTGCTCGACGAAGACGGGGCCGCGACACTCCAGCGCGAAGTCGTGACCGAGTTCCTCGAACGCAATCAGGACGATGAGGATGTCGCCCTTCTCGCTCAGCTCTGGGGTCGCGACCAGTTGGTCGACATCCTCGCAGGGCTACTTGACGAACGCCCACAGAGCGAAGCCGTCCTCGATGAATGGCGTGGTGCCGACGTCGACGACTACGTCGATGTCTGTTGGGAGGTCGTCTGTGACCTCGACGTTGCCGACGCTCGACAGACGCTGTATGCGGAGGGGCTCCTGGAACAGCTACACACGGTCGCGGGCCGCGTCGACCGCGAGGGCGCTATCGCCGACGAGGACGGCCTTCGGGCCTACCGGACCCTCACCGAGGTTGCGACGACACTCCCCGACGGCCCCGAGGGAAGCGATCCCCGCGACTGTCAGCGCGCAATCCTCGAGCTGTACGAGGCCTGTGAGAAGAAGAACGGTGGCCTGTACAGCAGTTCGGGGTACGTCGTCGGTGACCGGGACGATTGGGATGAGTACGGTGATGTCTACGACGACCTGAAGGACGCTATCGACGCGGTCATCGCGGCCGTCGAACCGCACGCGGATGCAGTCGAGACGACGCCGGGGGAACTGGAAGCGAATAGCGCTCACTACGCGCTCGCCCTGATGCGGGTCTTCGACGATATCCTCGCAGTCTACACTGCCGAAAAGGACCGCCGCGATACGCTCGACTTTCCTGATGTGATCGAGACGACGCTCCAGTTCCTGCGAACCAACGATGCCGTCACGGAGCGGCTTCAAGAACAGTTTGCGGCTGTGATGGTCGACGAGTTCCAGGACACGGACCCGCGCCAGTGGGAGTTAGTCAAGCTCCTCACGGGTGTCGAGGAGGGGGCGGCGTCGAACGTCTTCCTGGTCGGCGACGAGAAACAGAGCATCTACGGATTCCGTGGGGCCGACGTGACGACATTCGGAACAGCGAGAGCAGAACTTCAGGCCGTCAACGAAGCCCGTGGTGTCGACGATGTCCCTGACAGCGAGGCCGAGAGTCCGACGGCGCTCGAACTCTCCGGGAACTTCCGGACACTGAACGAGCCGCTATCGTTCCTGAACGAGCTCTTCGAGTCCCTGTTCCAAGCAGAAGGTGATAGCCACGAACCGTACGAAGCGCCACCGCAGGAGTTGACCACGCAGCGCGACCGTGTCGAAGACATCGAGGGACTGAGCGGCAGCGTGGAGTATCTCGCTGTCCCCGACGATGCCGACACGGCGGCAGAACTCTTCGGTGACGACCACCCGGTCGCCGAAGGCGCGCTTGACCACACCATCGAGGCCGAGGCGCGAGCGCTCGCTGCTCGACTGACCCATCTGTTCAATGACCCGCCAGAAGTCCAAGACCCCGACACGGGTGTTCATCGGGCCGCTACGCCGGACGACACGGCAATCCTCCTCCGCCGGCGAACCCATCTCGACCGGTATCAGCGCGCGCTCGAGGAGTACGACATTCCCTACACTGTCGTCGGTGGCGCCGGGTTCTACGATACGCCCGAGGTCCAGACGCTCACGAACCTGCTTCGGGTACTCGGTGACCCACAGGACGACATCTCCCTCTACGGAGTGCTTCGGTCGCCGCTGTTCGGATTCGCAGATGATCGCCTCGCGCCGGCGGTCGCAGAGGCTGATTCAGTGTGGGACGCACTCGCCGAGACGGACGATCCGCAGCTGTCGGACGCGTTCGACCTCCTTTCGACGTGGCGGACCCTCAGCGGCTGCGCGACGCCATCCTCGGATGGCGTCCTCCCGTGGAACCGTCTGTTGTCCCGGGTGATCGACGACACGGGGTATCTGGCGAGCGTGAGTGCTGACGAACGCGGTCAGCAGGCCGTCGCAAACGTCGAAAAGTTCCGTGACCAGGTCCGAACCTGGAGCGAGAACGGGGTTCATACCGCTGCGGGGTTGCTTCACCGGATCGACCGCCAAGCCGAAATCGATCCCCGCGAGGGGGAGGCAGACATTCCGGGTGACGCCGAGGGTGTCCGCATTATGACGATTCATTCTGCGAAGGGGTTGGAGTTCCCGATCGTCACCGTCCCCGACCTCGGAAGTGACCTCAACTTCGGTCGCTCTATCGACGACCACGGCTACGTTCAACTCGTTTCGGGTACTGATACCACGCCCCCTGTCCCGGCGGTCGGTGGGCCGAATCCGGGCGATGCGTTCTCGATCGAGAAGACGGCCGTCCACGAGTACGCCGATCGACAGTCCCGTCCGCAGGAGCGAGCGGAATCGAAACGACTCCTCTACGTTGCGTGTACACGAACGCGGGACCACCTCCTGCTCTGTGGAACTCACGAGATCACCGTTGACGATGCCGGGACCATTGAACTCGAAGAGCCCCCTGCCTTCGACGATGCAACTCGGTGGCGAGACTGGCTTCAACCGTCGCTTCTCACTGAGGACCTCCTCCGTCGAGCGAGCCGAGAGGGGCAGGCGCGTGGACAGATCGGGGAGGCCAGCTATACGGTTCGCAAACCCCCGCGTCCGGTCGACTGGGGCCCTGACGAGGACATCGAAAACCCGGAGCCAGAGATATCGCTTCCCTTGCCGCAGACGCTGGCTTCGGCGAAACGAATCGCTGCGACGACGCTGGTAACGGCGGTAGCGGACGCATCCGGGGAGAGTCATAGTCACACGAGTGGCGAGGAGTCGGCCGGCCTGAGCCCGACGACGTTTGGAACCATCGTCCACCGACTCACCGAACTCCGCCCACCGAGAGACGAGTGGCCGACACTGATCCGGCGCCTCAGCCGGATGGCCGGCGAAGAACCGACGGAAACAGACCTCCGTGATGCCGTCGAGCACGCTGGTGATGCAGTCGAATTTGTAGACCACGTGGAGGCCAATATACACCTCCAAGCGACCTACGATGAGTATTCCGTCGTTGCCCGGCTTGATGACTCGCGGATTGTTGGTGATATCGACCGATTGCTTGTCACCCCCGGCAGCTACCGTATTATCGACTACAAAACGAACGACCTCTCAGAAGCCTCGAGTGCCGGATTGGCTGAACACTATCGACCCCAGATGCTCGCCTACGCGCTAGCGCTCCTCCAGCACGACCGGAGCCGCAGTGTCTGTGCGTCTCTTCGATTCACTGATGCCGGTGTCGAAGAGCGATTCGACTGGGACCCAGCCGAATACTCCCAGATAGAATCTGAGCTCAGTTCTATGGTTGAATTGGTTTCTGAGTGATACTAGCCCAGAAGAGAAGTGCCGCTCCCGATACAGCAGACAGGGTGGCAGTCAGTTTGGGAGAAGCTCCGGAATTTCCGCCGAAGGAATATCGTAATTGCGACGTGCTCGCTGACAGTCGACTGGACAAGACCCCTTCCGAGAGCGTGTTCGTGGCCGTGCAGCAATCACAGAACCGATAGACTGCAAGCAGATATCACAACTGTTTTTGTTACCAACTGTGTACCGGTAGGTGGGTTCTGGTCCTCGCTCCATTTCCCCCTTGAATCCGATTCAGATCATCGATTGGCCCGAGTCCAGAACCTGTCGTCGTGGATGACGACTCCGAATGGTGCGTTGCACGCCACTCCCCCCGGCTGCCCACCATTCTTTTGCTGACCTGAGTGAGGAGATGGTAGTCCTCGTGACACGTATCCAGAAGTCGTCCGCCGTCACTGCCGCGTCTTTCCAGCAGCGGTGCGGCCACAGACTGGTTCGAATATATCAGCGTGGCCCCAGTGTTAGACATCGTAATCACACGCATACAGATTGGTGTGGGGTTCACGGTTAGACAAGGTGTCCACTTCGGTATCCGTTCGCACTAGCGGCCCCGCTATCTTACCTCCTTGCGGAATGACTTGTCTCGCGACGCTGTATCCGTCGATAGAGGCACTCGCAAGACGGAGAAGGGGGAAACCAGGTTGGCAGACACTGGCGTTGGCCCCACTGGCTATATACACCCCAAATATATAAGTTTTTTGATAGTAATTCAACAATATTATGTATTTAATTGGTCGGATAATAATAGGCGATACGAGCTGACTGCTCGCCTACATTACTTTCTTGCGCAGATAGGCCGAGATGGCTTCACTGATGAGCACAAGGCCCAGAATCGAGATGAGAATCGTCAGGACTGCTTCCCAGTTGAAGTAATTGATCTCAGTCTGGAGCGGGACACCGATCCCGCCTGCGCCGACAAATCCGATGATCGTCGACGCTCTGACGTTGATGTCCCATCGAAGCGTCGCGACACTGATGAACGCCGGCTTGATCTGTGGAACGATACTGTAGATGAGCACATCGATCGGCGATGCTCCAGCTGCAGTGATCGCTTCGACAGACCCGCGGTCGATCTCCTCGATGGCTTCCGCGATTAGCTTTGCAGTGAACCCGATCGATCTGATCGAGATCGCCAGCACGCCAGCCAGGGCCCCAGGGCCGAAGATAACCACGAAGATCAGTGCCCAGATGATGACGTTGACCGAACGGGTAAACGAGATGATGAACTTACCCAGCAGGTACGCCGGCTTGTTGGGCGACGTGTTGCTGGCTCCGAGGAACGCAACCGGGATCGCCATCACGATGGCCAGTGCCGTGCCCAGGATCGAGATATTGATCGTCTCGAGCAGCGGCCCGACGATCTTCCGGGAGTATCCCACATTGGGCGGATACATCCGACCGAAGAGGTCGGCCAGCTCACGCGGGGCAGTCACGGCGTAGCCGTAGTTCACTTCCATGGCGCGCCAGGCTGCGACGAGAATGACGAGCCCAGCCAGCAGCCCGAAGAACCGGAGTAAGCGCTCACGGCGGTCGAACCGGCTCCAAGAGTCAGTGCTGTTTGACATTACTGGATCCGCCTCCGAGCGAGAGCGCTGACACCTTCACCGACCATGACAATCGCGACGATGACAGCGATAATTGCCATGCTGAACTGGTAATCGTACTTATCGAAGGAGTTCAGCAGCGTGATCCCGATACCACCGGCTCCGACAATCCCGACGACAGTGCTGTGACGGAGATTGATGTCGAGCCGGTAAATCGACAGCCCGACGATCCGGGGCATTACCTGCGGGAGAACGCCGTAGAGATACGTCTGGACGGGTGTCCCGCCGGCAGCAGTGATCGCTTCCATCTGCCCGCGATCGATGTCTTCGATCTCCTCTGCGAGGAGTTTCGCGAAGAATCCGATCGTTTTGAACGCGAGGGCAAGGACACCAGCGAGTGGACCGAATCCGACCGCTTTGACCATGATGATCGCAACGATGAGCTCGTGGAGCGAGCGCGTGACTGCAACGATGCTGCGACCGATATAGTAGACTGGCTTCGGCGAGAGGTTATTGGAAGCCATAATCGCAACCGGCACGCTGACGATGATCCCCATTGTCGTGGCGACAATCGTCATCACGATACTCTCGACGATGCCCTGAATGAGCAGCTCCCGCTGGGACGGAGTGTACGCTGGTGGGAGCATACTCGTGACGAGTTCGACACCGGCTCCGATCCCTCGAACGAATCGGCTGGGGGAGATCCGAAGGTTCCAGAAGCTATACGCGAAGAACAACAAGATAAGTCCGTAGATGAGATACTTGACTTTCTTGTTGTAGAAGACTGTGGGCCGCTCCCAAGATCCTTCAACGGCCGATCCAGATTCAGCAGCCATGTTGATTAGTCACCTCGTTCGGCAATGACGTCATCAGAGTCCGTGCTATTACCAGCACTCGGCCCTTCGCGCTCCGCAATGGATTCACCACCGCGATAGATTTCGTCTCTGGCTGCCTGATCTAGATCGTCAGGTGGGCCGTTAAAGACGATCTCACCGTCACTGAGTCCGATAATCCGGTCCGCGTAGTCGACCGCCAAATCGACTTCGTGGATGTTGATGATGATCGGGATATCGTCTTCGTGAGCGATGTCCGTCAAGAGGCTCATGACCTCCCGAGAGGTGTCGGGGTCCAGCGCGCTCGTCGGTTCGTCAGCGAGCAGGATTTTCGGCCGCTGAATGACGGCACGGGCGATACCGACGCGCTGCCGCTGGCCACCGGAGAGTTCATCTGCACGGTTGTTTTCGACGCCCTCCAGATTCACCCGACTGAGGATCTCCCGTGCGCGCTTGATATCCTCTGGTGGGAAGTTCCGACGGAACGCGTTCCACGTACTGAGATAGCCAAGGCGGCCGGAGAGTATGTTCTCCATCACCGTGAGGCGCTCGACGAGATTGAACTCCTGGAAGATCATGCCCATATCGCGACGGACATCGCGAAGGGCTGATTTGTCCAAGCCAGTCACCTCTGTATCATCGAGCAGGACACGCCCGCCAGTGGGCTCGGTCAGCCTGTTGATACTACGAACGAGCGTGCTTTTTCCGGCCCCGCTTGGCCCGATGATCGCAACGATCTCGTTACCACTGACTTCGAATGAGACACCTTTGAGTGCTTTATCACCGGAGTCGTACGTTTTTTCCAGATTATCTACAGAGAGCATTATTCGGTTCTCTTCTTAGCCTTCGATGTTATCGGTGTTGTACTTGATCTCGTTGTTCTCCTGAATCTGGAGGATGATATCGTAGGTCGTAGCGTAATCAATCTCCGTCCATTTTCCGCGACCACCGAATACCTCCGCGATCTTGGTGTCCGAGTAGTCGTAATCGAGGAATGCTGCCCTGATACCTTCCTGAATTTCTGGTTTCAGGTTGTAGCGGTAACAGAAGCTCGTTGTGGGGAACGGATTGCTGGCCCACACGACTTTGAGATTCGTCGGATCAATGTTGTCCGCCTCCGCAACACGCGTGACACAGGTGCTACAAACAGGGGCAGCATCGTAGTCGTCGTTTGCCACTCCGAGGATGCTCTGTTCGTGGCCGCCGGAATAGCTCACTTCGTAGTCTTCGCCTGGAGTGACACCCTGGTTCGAGAACAGCGCACGCGGAGCGAGGTTCCCGGAGTTAGACGACGGTTCGGCGTGTGCGACACGTTTGCCCTTGATATCTTCAAGCGACGAGATGTCGTCGTTATCCGCCTGTGTGGCGAGCCACAGCCGATATCCGAAGTCACCCTCCTTCGAGATCTGGAGCGAGAACGGGACAGCACCGGCCAGATTCACAGCGAAAGGCGTTGGCCCAGTAGAGAAACCGGCGACGTGGAGGCGTTCGGATCGCATCGCCTCAATCTGGGACGCGTACGAGTTGAGGGGGAAGTACTTGACCGATTTCCCCGTCTCTTCGGCGATGTTGTCCATCAGCGGTTGCATCGTATCCCGGTAGACTGCCGGGTCCTCCGTCGGTGTCATCGCAAACGCGATGCGGTCCGGGTCAATCAGGTCGTCTTGATTATCGGGAGTACTCTGGACGGGGTTACCGTAGCGAGGCTTCTCGCGTTCCTTCATGTTTTTCAGGTCCTGCAGGGACCCCGTTTCGAACCCCGTCTCGATGAGCGTCTGCATCAGCTGCGGGAACTCCGGGTTCGCCGGATCGAACTCGGGATAGTTGGTACTCTGTCCGGAACTACCGTCACCGCTACTGGAACCGTCACTGCTATCAGTGCTGTCACCACCAGATGAGTCGGTGTTCTGGCTACTCTCCTGAGAACAGCCTGCAACGCCTGCTGCAAGCGCAGTAGCGCCAATTTTCAACACAGATCGTCGGTCAAATGGGTTCTGTTTCATTGTCGACGCAGACATGTGCGAAACCTGGGTTAAAAAGTATTTATGTTTAAATCTGACAAAACCACAAACCCATCATGTCGAGTTTTAGACGCTCATCATATAGAAGTTGAAATAAGTATTAGAATTAGATATATGAAGGATACTGGACACTAAGCAGTGATCGAGGGCAACCATCGAGCTCCGCAGGGGCCACGGCAATATTCAAGCGAGCCTCAAGGCCAACACCTATTACCCATCAGTATATTTGTCTCCATATAGAATATAGTAGTATATAGACTATATAAAAATGACGGAACCACCGTTTGTAAGATAAGATGACTGTAATGAGTGCAATCGCGAATACGGCCGTTTTCGGAGGTATAGATGGGATAACTATCGATCCTGAGATACTACACCTTTTTATTGCAGGTGCACTTGGTATGCTGCTTGGGCTCGAACGAGAGTGGGCCAACAAGTCGGCAGGAATCCGCACGTTTACGCTGACCAGCCTGGTCGGCGCTGCCGCAATGTCGCTCAACGAGCCGATACTACTTGCTTCGGGAGGGGCACTGGTACTCGTTCAAGGAGGGTTGCTTGGGATCCGGGGCATAGTCGCACAGTGGACCGGCGAGGATAGTGAGTTGGACTCCGGGCTGTCCCTGACAACGTCGACTTCACTCCTTGTCGCGTACGCGGTCGGGATTTTGGTTGGAGCCGATCACGTCCTGATCGGCGTCATCATCGGTATAACGTCATCGTTCCTACTAGTCCTTCGAAGGGAGCTACACGACTTTGCAAACCAGCTATCGCGAGAAGAAGTACGCAGCGCCGGTGAGTTTGCGATCATCTCGTTTGTCGTGTATCCGCTCCTGCCCGGCGGAACGTACGGGCCATGGGATGCGATTGATCCGAAACTGGTCTGGATGCTCGTGATTGCAGTCAGTGGGATCGGGTTTGTCAACTATATCGTGATGCAGCGATACGGGAGCAAGGGGATCGCAGTCACCGGCTTCTTCGGTGGTCTGGTGAACTCCACTGCTGTGATCGGCGAAATCGCGGGCCGTGCAAAAGGCAACGCTGGGATCACAGAACTCGCGGTGGGAACGATACTGATCGCCGATGCGGCGATGGCAGTCCGTAATTTAGCAATCATCGTTGCATTCGTCCCCGAGTCGGCAGTCAGTGTTGGACTGCCCCTCGGCCTGATCGCGATTAGTGGCGTCGGACTCGCATATTACGATAGCGACTGGGAGGGTGATCTGGAACTAGATTTCGACTCGCCGTTTAGCAGCGCGAACGCGCTGAAATTCGGACTGCTCTTCCTCGCGGTCTTGGTTCTCACCGCCGGAGCACAGCGCATATTCGGAACAGCCGGCTTCCTGATTACGAGCTTCCTCAGCGGAATCGTATCGAGCGGCACGACGACAACGACCGCAGTAACGCTGACGTCGACTGGTCAAATATCGCCGGCAGTAGCGGCGCAGGGTGTGCTGGCCGGGACGCTCTCCAGTATCCTCGTGAAAATCGGGTTTGCAACGAGTATCAACCGCTCACTGCTAGCGCCGGTGGTGCGAAAGTCACTCTACTTGTCGCTGATCGGAATCGGCGGCGTGGTTATCAGCATCCAATTAGTATGAACGGACAGAGCTATCGGCGTGTTTCGAGGGTCGCCACGGTCCCTGCAGTGAAGAAAGCGCCTGTGATCTCGGCAGCAGTGGCTTCTGCGGAAGCGTCACGGTTTGAGACGGAGGACGCTAGATGACATACACCAGTGCAATTATCGATCTCGACGGTACAGTCTATCGCGGAGATTCGTTAGTCGAAAACGCTGCAGAGGGAGTACGGACAGTACGTAAGGCGGGGCTTTCGACGCTGTTCGTCACCAACAAGCCGATTGATCGGCGTGAAAAGTATTGCGAGAAGCTGAACGCACTGGGCATTGACTGCAGCAGTGATGGCATCATCACGTCCGCCACCGCATCAGCGGATTATCTATCCGCGCAGTATCCGGAGCGCGAAATCTACGTCATCGGCGAGGACGCCTTGGTTGCGGAGTTGCGCGCCGCTGGGCTGAAAACGACGACCGACCCAGAGCGAGCAGGCACTGTGATCGCGTCACTTGATTTCGGTTTTGATTACCAGACGCTACAGGATGCGCTAATCGCACTCACGGAGAACGACGCGCTTTTCATTGCGACTAACCCGGATCGAACGTGTCCTGTGGATGGCGGTGAGATACCCGATGCAGCGGGGATGATCGGGGCAATTGAAGGAGTAACCGGGCAGGAATTGGACCAGTTGATCGGCAAGCCGTCCAACGTCATCCTTCAGATGGCGCTGGAACGCCTCGGTAGTGAGCCGGAGCACTGTCTCATGATCGGTGATCGCCTCGGGACAGACATCAGAATGGGAAACCAGGCCGGGATGGAAACGGTACTGCCACTAACTGGCGTTACCAGTACGGCGGAGTTAGAAGAAAGTGACGTGAGTCCTGACCACGTTGTGACCGACCTTTCAGAGCTGGCAGCGATCGTAGAACACGGACAGTAGGTCCGGAAAAGGGAGGGAGTAACTGTTTCCAGCGGTCTCGATACCCCAAAAGTTCAGTCGAGCACGCCGGGGTAGTCAGCGATGATTCCGTCAACACCGGCCTCGACGAGCTTCTCCGCCTGATGCCATGTCGTTATCGTGTACGGGATTACCTTCCGACCTTCCTCGTGAGCGGTCTCGACCAGATCGATCTCGGCGAAATCCGGGTCTTCGAGGTAGTAGTCCTCGTTGAAGAAGGGCGTGTTCATGATCATATTGTACGGCGGCTGGATGTACTCCGCGTCCAGGTCACGGACGACAGAGAGACCCTCTTCAATTGAGTCCCAGAGCAAGTACGCTATCGGAACCTCGGAGTCTGAGTTACGAACGGACTGCAGCGCAGCCTTTTCGAACGACTGGACGATAAAGTCGTTCTCGTGATTGGAGAGGACATCAAGTGCCTGTTCCGTAAACGGGTCCCAAGTTTCGACGGCAGATGCTGACGCATCATCATCGGGAGAGACACCCGCAGCTTTCCACTCGATATTGAGCGGGATACTGTCCGGCGTCGCTTCGACGAACTCGTCTAATCGAGGGATCGTCTGACCGCTGTCACGGATTTCAGCGTTCAGAACCGTCTGCACGTCGTTCTCCCAGACGTATCCGGATTCGTCTGTTAGGTCGTCTAGCTTATCGTCGTGGAAAACGACGATTTCGAAGTCCTCACCCTTCCAGGGTTTCCCGCCTGCAGGCACGAGATCGCATTCCATCATATCGGTATTGTACTCGTGACTGCTAGGACCGCCGTACGCTGCCTGCTGAACTGCGGCGATGGTGTTTTGCGGATATAGACCCCGGTAGCCACGGTGTGCAGCGAGGATCGGTGAGGAAGCGATAGGCGGTTCGGTACTGCTGTGATCGTTTTCCCTGCCAGCCGCAGTGCCCACGATGGACCCGAGTGCGACAGCAGACGTACTCTTCAGCACGGTTCGACGGCATATGTCTGGTATTCGAACCATTCCGTGGCCTATTACCTACACAATCTATATATAACTATTGATTGCACATATCAGTATATACCGTTGCGTTTTCTTGAGTTTATTTTGGTTATACAGCGGTAGAAACGGTTGTAGAGTGGAGGTATATATTCATATATAGCACAAATACCGGATGTATCTCCGGCTTTGTTGTGTTT
The DNA here is from genome assembly GCF_001485575.1 of Haloarcula sp. CBA1127. Taxonomy (NCBI): domain Archaea; kingdom Methanobacteriati; phylum Methanobacteriota; class Halobacteria; order Halobacteriales; family Haloarculaceae; genus Haloarcula; species Haloarcula sp. CBA1127. The sequence continues at coordinate 213,801 of NZ_BCNB01000001.1, read as the reverse complement.
AGACTACATTTAACAAGCGAATCGGACGGAAATGAGCTTGCACAGCGTTCTCGCTAGCAGCGGCTCTGAGACAGCGTTCTGCCACTATCCCTTGTGGTCGATTCCAGTCGTCGCGTTCGAGACGGCCGCAGCACCGGATCGAGCCGAAGATGTCGGTGCCCTCGCGTCAGTCGGAGGATAGAGAATCAGTCAGAAAATCTAGAGAGTGCTATCGATGGGACCAGTTTCTTCGGGTGGTTGCGCCGCCGCTGCGTGATAGATGGCCTCGCCCGTCTGTGGGTCGAACAGGTGGAGCCGCTCGGTCTCAACTGTCAACGTAACTCGGTCGCCCGGCTCGACGGCCGTTCGGGGTTCGGCGTGTAGTTTGAACTCCTGATCGCCGGTCCGACACTCCAGCAGGAGGCTATCACCGAGCGGTTCGGTGACGGTTACTTCAGCGTCGAACGAGCTTCGGTTGGCCGAATCAGCCACCGAAAGGCTCTCCGGCCGAACGCCTAGCAACGCCTGACCTCCGGCGGCTGTTTCCAAACCGTCGCCCTCGGGTAACGGGATGCGAAACGTCGGCCCGACGGCCTCGTATCCAGTCCCATCACGGGAGAGATCCACGGAGAGCATGTTCATCGCGGGGTCGCCGATGAACTCCGCGACGAACCGAGTCTCGGGGTAGTCGTACAGCCGCTGTGGGCTGTCGACCTGCTGGATGCGGCCGTCGTTCATCACCACCACCCGGTCACCGAGCGTCAGCGCCTCTGTCTGGTCGTGGGTCACGTAGATTGTGGTAGTGCCGAATTCGCTGTGGAGTTTCGCCAGTTCAGCCCGCATCTTGATCCGGAGTTTGGCGTCGAGGTTCGACAGCGGTTCGTCCATGAGGAACACCTCCGGGTCCCGGACTAATGCGCGACCGAGTGCGACTCGCTGTCGTTCACCGCCGGATAGCTCGCCGGGCGTTCGGTCGAGCAGGTCGTCGATGTCGAGCACCGATGCGGCTTCTGCCACCTGACGGTCGATCTCCTCGTCACTGAAGTCACCGGCCGACTTCATGCCGAACGTGATGTTCCGGCGCGCGGTCATGTGCGGGTACAGTGCGTAGTTCTGGAACACCATCGCGACGTCCCGGTTTTTCGGTTCGACGCCGGTGACGTCCTGATCGCCCATCCGGATATTGCCGTCAGTAGCCTGCTCCAGCCCGGCGATCAGCCGGAGCGTGGTGCTTTTGCCACAACCACTCGGCCCGACCACCGTCACGAACGCCCCGTCCGGGATCTGGAGGTCGATATTTTTCACGGCGACGACACCATCGAATTCCTTTCGTACGTCCTGTAAGGTTACGTCAGTCATAATTTCCTCTCATTTTTGTTGAATCGTGAACGTCTCCAGCAGCTGTCGTCGGAACAGCACTAGCAGCGCCAGCGGTGGCAACAGGGTCAGCATCGACCCGGTCATCACCATGGACCAGGCCACTTCACCGGTGCTGGCCTGGCCGCGAAGCAGACTCAGCCCGACCTGTGCGACCTGCAGGCTCTCAGCGTTGATGATCACCAGCGGCCAGAGGTACTGATTCCACGTGTAGACGAACATGATCACCGACACGCCCACGAGAACGGCACGGGACATCGGAATCAGGACAGACCACAGGAACCGCAATGGACCGACACCGTCAACCTTCGCCGTCTCAACGAGTGAGGCTGGAATCGATAAGAAGTGCTGGCGCAGAATGAACACGGTTGTCGCGCTGGCCAGATACGGGACCGTGATCGCGAAGAAGGTGTTACTCATGCCAAGCTCCGTCGTCAGGCGATACAGCGGCACAAACCTGACTGGGACCGGGAGCAAGAGAGTAAAGAGGATAAACAGGAACACGGCGTTCTTGTACGGGAATCTGTAGTAGACGATCACCAGCGCGGCCAGCAGCGACACGATCAGTTTCCCGACGACGACGGCAACAGACATCAGGAACGAATTGAGCATAAATCGCCAGAATTCGAGGCCGATGAGCGCACGCCGGTAGTTCGACAGCGCGTGGCCGCCGGGTGCCAGATCGCCGATAGACGTAACGATACCCGCCCGCTTCGTGGAGACGAGCGCCGCGATCAACACTGGCAGTACGATCAGGAACACGACGGTCGCTGCGAGCATGTGCAGCGTGAGCTGCTCCGTCTCGAATCGCTGGAGGCGTTCACTGGTAGTTCGTCCCGCAGACCGGGAGCGCTCAGCAGCGGCGGTCAACGCAGTAAGGAGTGAGCCGAGCATCTTATCCTCCGTAGTAGGCATATCTGTCGCTCAGCCGGAACTGACCGTACATCAACAGCCCAACAGCGATGAACAGCACAACGGACTTCGCCGAGGCGAATCCAAACTCGTAGAACTGGAAGGCGGTCCGGTAGAGGTCATAAATGAGGATATTTGTCGCACCGGCGGGCCCACCTTTCGTCATGAGATCGACCATCGGGAACGTCCCGAAAAAGCCGTAGATCGTGTTCATGATGACCAGAAACACGAGCGTCGGCGAGATGATCGGGACGTACACGCGCAGCAGTCGCTGCGTTCGGGAGACGCCGTCGAGCTCGGCGGTCTCAGTCAGCGACTCGGGGACGTTGCCGAGCGCGGCTGTCATGAAGATAACATTGTACCCGATCTGCTTCCAGACTGCCGCAATCAGTACGACAACAAACGCCTGCGGACCGTTGCTGAACCAGTTGACATTGACGCCAAGGGCCTCGATGTAGCTCGTGAAGATACCGATGTTCGGGTGTGCAATAAACAGGAACACGAGCCCGGCGACGGCCGGCGGCAGTGCGTACGGCCAAATAACCGCCACCAGATACAGCCCCTTTCCGACATCAATCTCGTGGATAAGGAAGGAGACACACAGGGCAACGGCCATTACGCCGACGACGACACACACAGCGAACAGCACCGAAATCAGGACGCTCCGGAGATACTCCGAGGAGCTGGCTAACCGTCTGTAGTTCTCGAGCCCGACGAACACGTCACCTCGGGCAAGCGAGGCCCGGTACAAACTGAGTCCAACTGCACGGACCGTCGGGTAGTAGAGGAACACCAGCGATACGACCATCGTCGGTAACAGCAACACGCCGGCCTGCAGGCGGTCCGTAAAGACTTCGCGTGTGGACATTAGCTGTAGTATCGGTCCAGTTCGTCTTCGACGGCCGATTTCAGCTCGGAGAGTCCCTCGTCGACGCCGACATCGCCACTGAACAGCTCGACTGACATATCCTGAATTGTTGTCTGGACCTGTCGAGCTGGACCGATGAGCATCCGTTTCGTCGCCGGCGTGCTCTCGGCCTGTGTCAACTGGTCGAACGCGGTTCGGTACATCGGGTTCTCCGCAAACCAGCCGTCGTTTTCGAGCTGCTCGACAGCGCTCTGTCGAATCGGGTAGTAGCCAGTCCCCTTGTGCCAGGTGATCTGTGATTCCGGTCGTCCCATGAATTCGAGGAAGCTGCCGATGTCGTCCTGGCGCTCCTGTGGCAGTCCGGAGGGAACGAACCACGAAGCACCACCGATAACCGGCCCGGTTCGATCGCCGTCAATCGTCGGGTAAAATGCGTTGTCGACCTCGAATCCGTTTTCCTCTGCGCCGGAGCGGATACCAGTGACCGATGCCGTCGAGGTCATCAACATAGCGGCTTTCCCGGTAAGGAATGTGGACGTTGCTTCCCCCCAGGCCTCGATTCCGGGGTTGCTGAACAGGCCGTTATCAGCCATCTCGTGCCACCACTCATACAGCGACCGAGCCGTGCTGTTGTCCGTGTGCATCGTCGTCGGCTGGCCGGCATGGCCGTTCTCGGCGTCGAGTAGCGTCTGTCCGTCGACAGAGTAGAAGTGCTCGACGAACCAGACGTGGTTCGGCCAGGTGAGCCCAGCTTCGGTGACCCCTTCGTCGACAAGCGTCTGTGAGTAACTACGCACTTCCTCAAGCGTTGTCGGCGGGCTGTCCGGGTCGAGCCCGGCTTCCTCAAACGCCGACCGGTTGTAATAGAGAATCGCGTTGGAGTTGTTGAACGGCATCGATGTGAGCGTATCATCGATGGTGAAAAACGAGGTCACGTTTGATAGAAAGTCATCGACCGGGTAGTCGTCGGAGAGCAAGTTCTCGACGGGCTCGACTGCGTCCGTATCGAGGACTTGCTGGGCGAACAGACTGTCGATCTGGAAGACATCAGGGACCTCGCCGGAGTCGAGTGCGCTCAGTGTGTTCGTCAGCACTCCCTCGTAAGAGTCCTGAAAAACGAGGTTGGCGTTGATATCTGTCTCGGACTGGAACTGGTCGACTAACCCCTGCAGCGTCTCACCGTTGGTCCCACCCATAGCATGCCAGATAGTGAGACTGTCTTCGTTGACTGGCCGGACACTGGCACCGCTACTACTGCTACACCCGGCCAACCCCACGGTCCCAACCGTGAGTGCAGTCCCCGATGCTTTCAGAACCGACCGCCGCGATACATGGTCGTACCCGCCACCACTGTGAACCATATCCTGTGCGACCAAGGCATGAAAGATGAATGATTATAATTTCTCTCTATAGCAGACAGTACGCGTATATGGGCGTCATAACTGAACGATAGACGTAGCAAGTGAGCGGCTGGCTTCCGGTACTCCGTGCGTTTGGTGACTCTCCCAGTCACGCCAGAGTGACCACATTCGAAGCGTGCTTCGAAATTGCAAATTTATTATCTTTTCACTCAAAGAGGACTGGTTCGGCGTATGCTGAACCAGCCGTTAATTGTCTTATCCGCTTACCGAATGGTGTGACACTGTTCGACGGAACTACACTCAACGAGTTGTCGTTAGACAACCGAGTTGGCCTCGCGCCGATGACACGGGTGAGCGCCACCGACGACGGCCATGCGACGGCGGAGATGGCACAGTACTATCAGCGGTTCGCTGACGGTGGGTTCTCGTTCCTTATTACAGAGGGGACGTATCCAGACAACGCATACAGCCAGGGGTATCTGAACCAGCCAGGGCTGGCGACCGACACGCAAGCGGCGGCCTGGAAACAGGTTACCGAGGCAGTCCACGACGCTGGTGTCCCGATCTTCGCCCAGTTGATGCACGCCGGGGCACAGAGTCAGGGGAATCCACATATCGACGGGGAACAGACGATTGCCCCGTCGGCGGTGCAACCGGAGGGACAAAAGGCCGAAGCCTACGGCGGGAGCGGTGAATTTCCTACGCCCAAAGCAGCCACGGTCGATGAGCTAGCCGATATCCGTGACTCGTTCGTTACCTCGGCACAGAACGCCATCGAAGCGGGGTTCGATGGTGTCGAAATCCACGGTGCAAATGGGTACCTGCTTCACGAATTCCTCTCGGCAGAGTTCAATCAACGTGACGACGAGTACGGCGGTAAGCCCGCAAACCGGGTGCGCTATCCGCGTGAGGTTGTCGCCGCGATTGACGAGGCGACACCTGCCGATTTCGTCGTTGGCATCCGTGTCTCACAGTCGACCGCCCTTGACGAGACACACCGGTGGCCCGAAGGCGAGGACGCCGCAGCGGTGTTTTTCGATGAACTGTCGGCGGCTGGTGCCGACTACATCCACGTTACTGAACCCGATGCGACCACGCCAGCGTTTGGTGACGACGGACCGACCCTGGCCGGTGCCGCAACTGAGTACGCCGCCGATGAGACAGTCATCATCGACAACGGCGGGCTTGGAACGCCTGACGCAGCACGCGAGAAGGTCGATGCCGGTGCCGACCTCGTAACGCTGGCGACGAGCGCACTCGCCAATCCGGACTGGCCTGACAAAGTCTCGGAGGGTGAGGAACTGACTGCATTCGACCCTGCTGAGTTCCTCGCTCCGTCCGCAGAACTCTCGGAGCATGAACTGCAGACAGGCGGTGCCTCGGCCGACGACTGAAGCAGTCTGGACACCCAGTAGTTGAGACTGGCGCTCTCAATGCATACAGGCTAATTTTCCCGCAATTTCGTTCAGCGAGATGTTGACCGGATCAGCTACTCAGTAGGTTTGCAGATCTTGCACAGAGTCTGCACCTGAGTCAATCAGATTGGCTTGACGGATACGCGCTCTGTATCGAACAAACCGTTGTTCTATTCAATTTCTGTCACAATCGACGTGCAAGACTCTGAGGCACTATTACATTGCCGTCGTTGCTTCCGGCTCTCTCCTGCTGAATCAGCTGTTTAGTGCGAGGTCAAAGTCGGCCTGACCTCCGCTAGAGCGGCGGCGTCATCTGTACCGTGTGGTAGCTTTTCCGGCCGAGAAGCCGAGTTCCTCTGCGACTGTCACGGTGTTTTCATCCGTTTGCGTGAGGGCGACTATTTCATCGACAGAATGTTTCTACAACGAGAGAGTGGCCGCAAGGCGTGCCCAAAGCTTTCATGTGTTGCTTGGCCAATCGTAGACGATGCGCCCTCCAATAAACTGGCAAGTCATGGGACTGGTAGCCATGATACTCTTGGCCGGCTGTATTGCCCCGGAAGCCGGTACTGACATCTCAACACCGGCGTCCACTTCCCAATCTGGCGGTACTGACATCTCAACACCAACGCCCACTTCCCGATCTCCCGGTACTGCCACCTCAACACCAGCGTCCACTTCCCAATCTCCCGGTACTGCCACCGGTGTGGTCGCAGCTGAGAACAAAGAGGTGCGACTGATAAATGACTGGAACCAGAGCGTCGACGTACAGCTCCGTATCATCCGGCTTGCAACGGACGAGACTGTCCACAACGAGAGCTACACTCTGTCACCTGAGTCACGCCGGACCGCATACAATATCAGTAGCGCTGACACCGATGGCATCGAGTCCTTCGAGGTAATCGTCACAGCCCGAAATGTGACGGCACGTGACACGTTTTCCAACGATGCGTGTTATGGTGATATTCACGTGCCGGTCAGCTCCGATGGGACGTTCGATGGCCCCCTCTACAGTAGTATCTGCTAACCCTGTACTGACTACTGTCCACTCATATTGCTTAGCGATATTGAGAGCTGTATGTGTTTTCTCTATCACCAGTTAGACGAATCCAGAGCTTCGTGAGACGATTGAGGCAGCTGCGCGGATAATTCTGATTAAAGCCCAGAACGCAGGTGTTGCTGTTCCGCGCGAACCAGAACGGAACTTCCTGTCAGAGGACGACGAAGCGGACAACTCAGACACAGACGATCAAACCATCCTCAACAATACGGGATCGATTACGGACCACATCGGCCGCATCGTTTTGGCGAGCGGTTGATCTGCTCGTGCAGGTAGAGTTGACCGGTGAGTATGAACACCCACCAATTGTGACAGCGGACAATACGCTAACGCTGTTGAAGAAGGAAACTGGAATCGGGTAGAGAGGGTCTTCTCCCCGTAATTGAGCGACTTTGAGTGGCTACGCTGCCGGAAGTCGTCAAAATTCGCGTGTATAGTTGGTGGTTCAACATGATTGGGCGTTTGGAGAGCAATCTGAGTCAGTTTCCGTTCACTGGAGCGGCCGAAACCACGCATCACAGCTCCGCGAAACCCGCTGTAGTCTCAACTTCACGGACACCAGACACCGCGACACGATAGCCGATCCGGTGGCCGATTCGGGAGTGGATTAGATCACAACGGGCGATCACGGTGGCACCTGCGATGCTATGTACGGGGTTCGACGGTCCAATATTTCAACTATCGAGAAAATAGGAATGACTAACTAGGCCCGCAGAGATATGGGAGGTACAGATGCCAGAGCCAGTTATCGCATCGGTCGGTGCCTCACCACTCGGCCGAACAGACCTCCCGGGCCGTGACCTGTTTTCGGTCGCGCTTGCGGAGGCGTTCGACGACCTGCCCGACCCTGCCGACATCGTCGAAGCGGTGTACGTCGGCAACCAGTCGGAGACCTACGAACACCAGATTATGCAGGGGACGCTGCTGGCCGAGTGGGCCGGCCTCCGCCACGTCCCCGCAGAGCGAGTCGAGGGGTGTGCCGCCGCGGGCGCGCTCGCGCTGCGGCACGCAGTCAAGGACGTCCGCAACGGCGAACACGAGGCAGTGCTCGCGTGCGGCGTCGAGAAGATGACGTCCGCGGGCACCAGCGGCGCGACGGACGCGCTCTCGGCGGCGTTCGACCGCGCCATCGAGCAGCGGTCCGGCATCACCGCACCCAGCCAGTACGCACTGCTCGGTCAGCGCTACCTCCACGAGACCGACGCCACAGAACGGGACCTTGCCGAGATTGCAGTGAAGAACCACGCCAACGCCGCTCGCAACCCCCGGGCGCAGTTTCCGAAGGAGATCGACGTGGCGACCGTGCTGGAATCGGACCCCGTTGCCCCGCCGCTGAAGCTCTACGACTGTGCGCCGGTCGGAGACGGTGCCGCCGCCGTCCTCGTGACGACCGCCGAGATGGCGGCCGAGCTTGACCAACCACAGGTGCGCGTCGCGGGCACTGGGGCTTCTGCGAACAACATCGCGGTCGCTGAGCGGGATATGACCGACATCGCGGGCGCTCGCGTTGCTACCGAGACGGCTTACGAGGAAGCAGGCATCGACGCCGCGGCCGTCGACATCGCGGAGGTCCACGACGCTTTCACCGTTTGCGAGGCGTTGCTCGCGGAGGCCGCCGGCTTCGCTCCCGCAGGAACGGGCTATCAGAGCTACCTGTCACCAGCGGAGCGAGCTGACGGCTGGACGGACGTGCAGTTGAGCCCGAGTGGGGGACTGAAGGCCCGCGGTCACCCTATCGGTGCAACCGGGCTCCTGCAGGCGCTTGAAGCCTACGAACAGCTCACGGGCGTTGCGGGCGACCGGGCCGTCGAGGGTGCTGAGACGGCCCTGTTGCTCAACGAAGGGGGCGTTGGGGATGCGGTTACCGTTGGTCACGTGCTCACGACGGCGGAGGCACCATGACCGGCAACCTCGATGCCAGCCGAGACAGCATGACTGACGGCGGCCTCGATGCGACCGACCCGCGGACGCTGCCGGGCTTCTTCGATGCGCTCGCCACTGGCGAACTCCTGGGCGGGGTCTGTGCGGACTGTGGACAGGTTCTATTGCCGCCACGACCGGCCTGCTACGCCTGTGGCAGTCGCGATGTCGACGTCGAACCACAGTCCCCCGAGGGCCAGATCTTCTCGTACACGGCGGTCCACACGCCGCCGCCGGCCTTCGAAGCGGACGCGCCCTACACGGTCGCCGTCGTGGAACTCGCGGACGGTGGCCGCCTGCTTGGGCGCGTCGCCGCCGACTACGCCGATGTCACCATCGGGGACCCGGTCGAACTCACGGTGCGTGAGCCGACGGCCACAGAGCAGGAGGTCGCTCTTGACTACGAGACCGACTGGCCGGTTCACGTCTTCGAGCCGCGGTGAGAGACAACCGTCTCTACTCAACTGAAAGTAGCGGTAGCCACCCAGCAGTTTTGACAGGAATGGATCCACACCCCCACCCCACTGGTTCCGCTGTTAGGAGATAAATAGACGGCACCACCCCCATGGGAGGGGGTGCTTTGCTATTTTGTGTTAACGTCCTGCGGCTATGGTTTCTTTCCGAGGCACTTGAAGTTATTCACTAGCTCTAGAAATATTCAGGCTGTGATCTGGATGGGTCACCACCTACTTTCAGTCCTAACAGCGGAACCAGTGGGGTGGGGGTAGAGGTCAAAGAGGTATCCCAAGATACTCGACCTATTCAGGCTGGAGAAACAGCGTGGTCCTACACCGTACACCCCTTTCTATCGAGCTAACAGCGGAAGTAGTGGGGTGGGTGTGTCGCCCCACAGATCCCGCGAAACCCTGCTGTCTAACCACTCGCAGTTACTCGATCCCGTTCCTCGAACAGGGCACTTCTCTGCTACCGCGCTAACAGCGGAAGCAGTGGGGTGGGGGAGTAGGAGGGTCGCTATCCTATTTCTCATATAACAGCGGAAGTGGTGGGGTGGGGGAGTAGGAGGATTGCTATCCCATTTCCCATCTAACAGCGGAAGCGGTGGGGTGGGGGAGTGGTCAGTTAGGTGTTTCCTCTCATCTAACAGCGGAAGTGGCGGGGTCGACCATTTATATACTCAATCGAACAGCGGAAGCAGCGGAACCAAAGGTTAAGACACTCCGTGTTGCAACTACACACAAATGAGCGATATTACGTTTTCGCCCACCTCCACAATATTCGAACAGCGCGAGGCACTACTTGAAGAGTGGACTCCTGAGGAGCTCGTCGGACGTGACGAGGAGCTCCAGAAGTATCACGCTGCTCTCCAGCCAGTCATCAACAACGAGACTCCGTCGAACATCTTTTTGTACGGGAAAAGCGGTGTCGGGAAGACTGCTGCCACCCGATACCTTCTCTCCGCTCTGGAACGCGATGCAGCAGATGTCGACGGACTGGACCTCAGTACGGTCGAAGTCAACTGCGATGGACTCAATTCGAGCTATCAGGCCGCGGTCGCAATCGTCAACACACTTCGTGACCCAGCGAACCAAATCTCAAACACCGGATATCCACAGGCTTCGGTGTATCAATTCCTCTTCGACGCACTCGATGACCTGGGCGGCACGGTACTCATCGTTCTTGACGAAGTCGATCACATTGAGGACGATTCGCTGCTGTACAAGCTTCCCCGTGCCAGATCGAACGGTGATATCTCCGAAGCGAAACTGGGCGTCATCGGTATCTCAAACGATCTCGATTTCCGCAACCAACTGTCCTCGAAAGTCCGGTCGAGTCTCTGTGAAAAGGAAGTGTCCTTCTCGGCGTACAACGCCAACGAGCTTCAGCTCGTTCTGAAACAGCGTGAGGCCGTCGCGTTTCAGGATGATGTCCTCGATGACGGTGTCATAGAAATGTGTGCTGCGTACGGCGCGAAAGACTCCGGGGACGCCCGTCAGGCGCTGGACCTCCTCCTTGAGGCCGGAGACCTTGCTCGGGAGTACGACGATGAACTCGTAACGGAACATCACGTACGCGAAGCTCGGCAACGGCTTCAAACCGACCAAGTCGTTGAAGGTATCCGTAACTACTCCGATCACGGCCAACTCGTTCTCTATGCGCTCACCGGGCTCGCCGAAGACGATGACACCCCGGCCCGGACACGAGATATTCTGGGCGCGTATCAGGAGTTAGCACGTGATGAGGGACTGGACCCGGTTTCAGAGCGTTCGGTCCGTGACTATCTCGGTGAACTCACACAACTCGGCATTGTGTCCTCAGCGGAGTACAACCGAGGGAAAGGCGGTGGCAAGTACAAGGAATTCGAGTTAGAGCAATCCATCAGCTCGATCAAAACAGGGTTGTCAGAACTCCTGAAAAAAAGCCCGTAACCCCACTGGTTCCGCTGTTAGCCACCCCACTGGTTCCGCTGTTAGACGGAGAGCAAAATAGACTATCGACGCAATTCCGGACCGCGAGCGACAAGCCACTGAGAGCTACCGAATGCGGGGCCTGTCCGATACCGATGACGTGCTCTGCCTGTCGTCAACGCTGAGCGGAGCGTCCCGAAGTCAACGCTGAATGGCATCGTCCCGACGTGTTTTATCGAACCGGTACTTACGATGCGTATGCGCGAACTCGTTTTCGCCCTCGACTACGAGCCGGGCTCCAACAGGGTTGCAGACGCCCTCGCCGAGCACCCCGAGGCTCGTGTCCGCTCGCTGTCGCTGCATGCCACAGCTAACCGTCTCTGGCGCGTCGACCACGCTACCGGAACTCCCGAGGCACTCGACGCCATCGAAGACGCCTTTCTCACCAGTGACTACTACGCCGACTGTCTCGCCACCGAGGACTGCGGTGCCACCCAGACCACTCGCGTCCTCGACCGCGCCGACGACACGCTTGTCCTCTACTCCGACTGGGTACGCACCCCCGCCTGTGCCTCAGTTCCCCACATCGCCCGAGACCACCTGGGCGAGGGTGTGCTGTTCGAGACGCGCCACGAGGGCCGTCATTACACGTGGCGGCTCATTCACTCCGGCGAGGGCGACGTGGCCGCGTTCTTTGATGACCTCGCGGGGGCCGTCGGGGAAAGTGCTCAGATGGAGATACTCCGCACTGCGGACACGACGGCGTCGATGCGAGAATTCGATGGGACACACGGTGCCTTATCGCCGGAGCAAGAGGCCGCACTCCGGGCCGCCGTCGAGCACGGTTACTACGAGTCTCCTCGGGAGGTCGATGTCGGCGAGTTAGCCGAGCACCTCGATGTCCCCCGGTCGACGCTCACCTACCGACTGCGTCGGGCTGAGGAACAACTGGCGAAGCAGTACGTCGCGGGCAGGCGAGTGATTGAGGAATCATCGGTATCACGTTGATTCCCTGAATTGGAATATTCCAACAAAGCCTTATCGAACTCACGCGCCTATCATGAAGTGATGACAGAGAATCCGGATCCGACGGGGCAGGCGAGTGATGGCGGTCAGCAACAGGAGCTGACTGTCCGCCTCACAGTCCCAGAGATGGATTGTCCCTCCTGCGCTCAGAAGGTAGATAAGAGCCTCCAACGCGTCGACGGTGTTGTCGACGCCACGCTCCAGCCGACCACCGGAACGGCTACTGTCACGTACGATTCTGGACGTACCAGCGAGACAGACGTGGTCACGGCGATTGAGGCTGCTGGCTACAAGGTCGTCGGCGGCCCGGACTCCGACGCCGACGAGCAAGCGGAGACGGGTGGCGGTGCCGATATCGCACCGCCGTCGAAGGTCTGGACGAGTCCGCGAGCGAAGAAGACGTGGATCGGCGCGGCGCTGGTCATGCTCGGTCTCTTCTTCAAATTTCTCCTGACGGCACAGAACATCGCGGTGGCAAGTGTCCTCAGCTATCCGCTGCACGCCGCCGATGTGCTGTTTCTGGGGGCTGTCGCCGTCAGCGGTGTCCCCGTCGTCCGTAGCGGCTACTACTCCGCGAAGAATCTGAGTCTTGACATCGACCTGCTGATGGGGACGGCCATCATCGCTGCGACTGGCATCGGCTACTTCGTTGAGGCCGCGACGCTTGCCGTCCTGTTCAGCATTGCAGAACTGCTCGAAGACTACGCGATGGACAGGGCACGGGACTCCCTGCGCGAGCTGATGGAGCTATCACCGGATGAGGCCACCGTCATGCGCGGTGGCGAGGAAATGACCGTACCCGCCGACGAGGTGGAGGTGGGTGAGATAGTGGTTGTCCGCCCCGGCGACAAAATCCCGCTCGACGGCACCGTCGTTGAGGGCGAGAGCGCAGTCGATCAGTCACCGATCACCGGCGAGAGTATTCCCGTCGACAAAGCCGCTGGCGACGAAGTGTACGCCGGCGCAATCAACGAAGGGGGGTACCTCGAAGTGGAAGTCACGTCGACGGCGGGCGATTCGACGCTCTCGCGCATCATCGAGATGGTACAGGGCGCACAAGCGAAAAAGACCGAAACAGAGCAGTTCGTCGACCGGTTCTCGGGCTACTACACGCCAGTCGTCGTCGTGCTGGCGATTCTGACCGCCGCCATCCCGCCACTTGTAATCGCCGACCCAGTCTCGGTGACCGTGGCCGGGTACGGAATCAGCTTCACCGGCGACTGGCAGACGTGGTTCATCCGTGGGCTCACGCTGTTAGTGATTGCCTGTCCCTGTGCGTTCGTTATCTCGACGCCCGTCTCGGTGGTCTCGGGTATCACCAGCGCCGCGAAGAACGGCGTCCTCATCAAGGGCGGCAACTACCTCGAAGCGATGGGCGGGGTCGATGCCGTCGCCGTCGACAAGACGGGCACGCTCACGAAGGGCGAACTCGTCGTCACAGACGTCGTTCCTGCCGGCGACACCGACGTGGCGACGCTCCTCAGTCACGCCGCCGGACTGGAGCGGCGCAGCGAGCATCCGATCGCCACAGCGATCCTCGCCCGTGCAAACGAGGAGGGTGTTGACGACCTGCCTGGCCTGACGGGCTTCGAGAGCCTCACCGGGAAGGGCATCGCCGGGGAGATCGACGGCGAGACGTACTACGCGGGCAAGCCCGCGCTCTTCGAGGAGTTGGGCTTCGATCTCTCGCGTACTCGGTGCGAGACAGATGGGGGTGGAGCCACCGGAGGCTCGTCAGCTCATCGGTCTGACGGTGGCGTCGTGCCGGACGAGACGGCTGTGTCCGACGCCGGGGCGTTCGCCGAGGACGCACTCGCCGCACTGGAGCGGGAGGGCAAGACGGTCGTTATCATCGGGACGGAGTCGAAACTGCTGGGCGCCATCGCCATCGCCGACGAGGTACGTCCCGCCTCGCAACAGGCCGTCCAGCGCTTACAGGAACTCGGTGTCGAGCGCGTCGTGATGCTGACCGGTGACAACGAGGGCACCGCCCGCGCTATCGCCGATGCGGTCGGCGTCGACGAGTACCGCGCCGAACTCCTGCCGGACGAGAAGGTCGATGCAGTCGAGGAGTTGCAGGCGGAGTACGGCGAGGTGGCGATGGTCGGCGACGGGATCAACGACGCGCCCGCGCTCGCCACCGCGGAGGTCGGTATCGCGATGGGCGCTGCCGGCACCGACACCGCGCTGGAAACGGCGGACATCGCACTGATGGGCGACGACATCGGGAAGCTCCCCTACCTGTACGAGCTGTCACACACCGCCAACGGCGTGATCCGGCAGAACATCTGGGTGAGCCTCGGTGCGAAGTTCCTGCTCGCACTGGGTGTCCCACTAGGGCTTGTCAGTGTCGCACTCGCGGTCGTGGTCGGCGACATGGGGATGAGCCTCGGTGTCACCGGAAACGCGATGCGACTGTCGCGAATCGAGTCTGACCAGTTTTTCGACGCCTGAGTTTCGTCAGTCCATCGCTCACGTCCCAGCCTATTCTGAGAGCTTCCCGGAGCTTCTCGATACTCGCACGTTCACAGGCTGCTTCTTCACGGCTTTCAGACGCATTTTCTTGGGGCCGACGTGGCTTCGGCGCAGCCAATCACAGGACGACGACAGCGATGCCGGCGGCGGCGACGATTCCAAGAGCGGCCGTCACTCGCCGGCCCAGGTCGACGGTCCCCAATAGCCACGCGAGTCCGGCCTTCGTGAGCGTATTCGCGATAGCGCCGATGACGATGCCGGTAGTCGCGACTTCGGGCGATATCTCGCCGTCCGCTTCGAGCGCGCTCAGCGTGAGCGTGATCGCATCGACGTCAGCGAGCCCTGAGAGAAACGCAGTTGCATAGATGCCCGTATCGCCGAACCAGGTATTCGCGGACTGGGACACGAGGAGCACGATCGCGAAAACAGCGCCGAAAAACAGTGCCGGTCGGAGACGAAACGGGTTCTTGAGATCGGTCTCGACCGCGGACTCTGTCGTCGATTGCCAGTAGACGACGCCGGCGATACCCACGCCGACACCAGTCATCACTCCGAGCGGAACGACGACGCGAGGGAGTAAGGCCGGGTTGACGACGGCGACTTCGACGAGTGCACGCGGGAACATGACGATCGATGCGACGACAATCGAGAACGACCCGATCTTGTAGAGATCCGGAGTTTCACTGATTCGCTCGGCCATCGAGACCGTCGTCGCAGTCGAAGAGACGAACCCGCCGAGGATTCCCGTAAGGGCGATCCCCCGTTTGGCTCCGACAACTCGGCTCAAGATGTAGGCAACGAAGCTCAGGCCGGTGACAAAGCCGACCATCAGCCAGATGAATCGCGGATTGAGACCGTACAGGGCATCGAGTTCACGATCAGGCAAGATTGGCAGCACGACCAACACGACGAGGATGAATTTGAGTGAGGCACGTCGTTCCCGCTCGTCGATCTGGTCGACGAAACTGTGGATCGTCGGTTTTGCAGACAGGAGGACAGTGACGCTCCCGCCGAGAATGATCGCGAAGAGCGTCCCGCGTTCGGAGGACACTGCCAACGCACCGAGGAAGACAGTGAGCAAGGCAGCGGTCACCGTCGTGAGTCCGATATCCCCTTCAGTTAGAACTTTCCCGGCATACGCGACGGTTAGAGGGACTACAATAGCGAGGACAGTGACAGGCAAGAGAGCCGGAAAGAACGCCTGGACGGTTGCGCCGACGAGGGCAAACATCGGAAACGTCCGGCTGCCCGCGAACGTACCTCCAGATTTCGCCTGTTCCCGTTCCAGTCCGATGAGAGCGCCAATACCGAATGCAACGAGGAAACGAAGGAAGAGCGAGTCAATAATTTCGACCATCTTCTGGGATTTCACTTCTCCAAGTTGTCAAACTTCGGGTGTGAGGGTCGGCATCGGTCGTCCGCTGTGGTTGCTACAGGTCCGTGCTCGGTTTTCCCTGATGACCGGAGCACTGCGCGAGCCATTCCGGATAAGCCGACCACACCTGTTTCGCCACCTGCATTCCGACCCTCGGTCGGATCACTGTCCGTTCTTCTGGAGACTCGGTGAGTCAGGAGTTACGACTCGATGTTGATGAGATAGACGAGGAGAAAGCTGGCTGCACCGGCAAGCGCGGGAATCTCGTACGGGCGGTCGTGGAACGTCAGAACCGCTGCTGCCACAATGAGCGCTCCGGCGACCACCGCGTATCCGAGATTCTGCTCACCCGTTCCGCGTCCATCGACTGAGTCCGTGCGGACGACCAGTTCGCCACGTTCGAGCCGCGACAACGTTCGCTCGAACCGGGACGGGACCCGTGCCAGCGCAGGAAGCGACCGGCGCACGTCCGTCCACGTTTCCTCGATGATTGCGTCGAATTCACTCTCGATGAGGCCCTGTTCGACGAGGAACGAGCGAACAGCGGCGAGGAAGTCGAACTCCGGATCGAGCTGTCGACAGACGCCCTCACCGACAGTCCCGACCCGAATGAGTAGCATCACGTCCGGCGGAATCCGAAACGGGAACGCACGGAGGTTCGTCGTCAACTCCGTAATGATAAGTCGCCAGGTGATCTCCGATCGGCCTTCGAGGTTCTCGATGACGAGTTCGAGCACCCGACCGACTTCGGCGCGGTTGACGTGTGGCTCGAGAACATCGAGCGCAATGAGCGCGTCAACCAGATCGTCCACGTCACGGCGAACGAGTGCCCGATAGAGGGCGATGATATCGTCCTGAACCGTCGGTGGCAGGCGTTCGCTCATCCCGAAATCGAAGAGTAACAGACGGCCGTCGTCTGTGACACCGAGGTTGCCTGGGTGGGGATCAGCGTGGAACACGCCGTCGACGAGACCCATCTCCAGGTACACATTGATGATCCGTGTCGCCATCTCGTGTGGCGTCACGTCGACATCGTCGAAGGCGCTGTCGTCGGTTATTTTCCGACCGGTCAGATACTCCATAGCTAACACACGTTCCGAGCACAGGTCTTCGTAGATGGCAGGGATGACGACTCGCTCATCGTCGTCGAAGTTCTCCCTGATATCGGCCATGATCGTCGCTTCACGGTCGAAATCCAACTCGTTCAGGATGATGTCCTCAAAATCGTCAGCCGCGTTTTCGATCGAATACTGCTGGCGTTCGGTAGCGAAGGGGCGAATCAGCGGAATCAGCCCCCGGACCACCCGAAGGTCACGCGTAATCACGGGTTTCAATTCGGGACGTCGAACTTTCAGCGCGATTCGCTCACCCCGATAGTCTACCGTATAGACGTACGCGAGCGACCCGCCGGCGACCGGTTCGAGCGTCGACTGATCGAGTTCGTCGCCCAGTTCTTCCGCAACGACGTGTTTTGGATCCCCCCCTGCTCCCTCTGGAACTTCGTCCTGAAGGGTTCCGAAAACGTCGGCGTACACCGGCGGAACGATATCGGGGCGCGTCGAGAGGACTTGCCCCACTTTGATGAATGCCGGTCCGAGTTCGAGCATCGTATCCCGGATCTGCTCGGCTCGCTGTCGATGTTTCTCGTCTGGAACCTGTCTCCGCGAGCCAAACAGGACGAACCGCCGACGGTCACGGAGAAATGCCAGTGCAAAGGGTAGAAACCGGACGACGACAACCAGATACCGGCGAAACAATCCGTTCATCTATCGAAGCGAAAAACGGCTGAGTCGCGTCAATTGGCAGTGCATACTCTGGCTTCGATCAAGTGGCATATATAACTGAAGGAAACATTATATTGTCTTGTATAAGCACATACTTCCTGATATGCTCTCGACACTGGTGATCCGTACGTTTCAGTTCACACAGGTGGCCATTCGAGCGACAAACTGTGCCCGGGATGTACGGGTCAGTGAAACGGTGGACTGACGACGGTACATATATGCCATTGGGACAAGAGCTTGCTAAGAACATCAGCAAAACAACTGAGGGCAGGTAATGTCGAGCCACTACATCACGTCAGCAGACCATCTCCCCGAGGAAGCACAGACAGAAACCACACTACAGATCACGGATGCCCAAACGAAACGCATTTTCGAGGCACGCGTTCGGATTGCCAAGGAGCCCGATGCGCTCACTGACCCGGAACCGCTAACAATCGTCGCTGGACCACACGAGAGCGTCAGCGAGACCAGATACGTCGAATTGCTCGACGAGACTGATGCGACCGGTCTCGATCAGGAGCTGGTGACCCATCTGGCGGCCGAACAGGAGACGGCGTCGAACATCCTCAACACCCGGTCCGACGATCTGAAGGTTCTCTTGCAGTATCTCGTCGAGACTGGCGAGTACGAGTCAACGTCTGATGCGCTTCGCGAGATCGCGTTCGACCACCTCGCCACAGAACGACCGGCCCTGCTTGACGCCTACGCGGAGGTCCGCCGCGAACTCGACGACGACCCACTGAGGCGCGTCCTCGAAAAACAGGAGTGACTGATGGCAGTCAATTCGCTCCGCGAGTACCTCGATTTGCTCGACACGACTGGCTGGCTTCGGTCCTTCGACCAACCGGTGTCGTGGGACCTCGAAGCAAGTGCAGCGACGATGCTTGCCAATATCCGTGACGGCCCGATTCCGGTGTTCGAGTCCATCGCGGGGCTAGAGACGGAGTCGAAACTGGTTGGCGATCCGTACCGCGGCCCCCAGACGCGCCCCTGGGATCACTTCGCCCGCGCGCTGGGACTCCCAACTGGCCTTTCGGGCCGTACGTACTACGACCGAGTGATCGATCGCCTCAACGCGCCGAAAGCGCCCCGAACTGTCCCAAGCAACGAGGCCCCCTGCAAAGAAACAGTGCGGACGGGAACCGAGGTCGACCTCCTGTCGTTCCCGTGGCCATATATCCACGAGGGCGACGGGGGACGGTACTCGAATCACCACACCATCGTCGCACCGGACCCCGACACGGAGTGGGGGACGTGGTCGAGCCACCGCATGATGATCCACGACGGCTCCCAGGCCAGTCTGCTGTTACTGGCCGGTGAGCAGGTTCCCAACCGCTACTACTACGACTACGAACCCCGGGGCGAACCGATGCCAGTCGCGGTCGTCATCGGTGCCGAACCCACTGTCGAGTGTACCGCGGATATGTGGATTCCGACAGGGCGGAGCGAAGCGGCCTTCGCGGGCGGCCTGAAAAACGCGCCTGTGGACCTCGTCCAGTGCGAAACCAATGACTTGTACGTCCCGGCGACGGCCGAGCTAGTTCTCGAAGGGCACGTTCGACCCGACGACCGGCTTGATGAGGGACCGTTTGGCGACTACTTCGGCTACATGAACGGCCCGCGACGCTCCATGCCGGTGTTCGAGGTCGATGCGATCACCCACCGCCACGAACCGCGGCTACCGTTTTGCGTCGAAGGGAGCGGTGTCGGATACGGACAGAACTCGACGAGTACACTCCGACTCGTCGCAGCCGGCCCCGACGCGACCGTTGGACTCCGAGCCGCCGGATTCGACGTTTCGATGGCGGTCCCGTGGCGTTTCACCTCCCGCACCGTCTGGGTCATCGCGACGGACCGACCGTATCCGGGATATCTCCACGAACTGGCGAACTTTATCTTCACGACGTGGGGGATGCTCCACATCGACTTCTTCGTATTTGTCGACGCTGCTGTCGACCCACTTGACCCGCGGGCAGTGTTGACGGCCATCGCACTTGAGGCCGATCCGGACGCCGACTTCCACCAGTTCGGTGTCGAGCGGATGCCGAAAGTCCCGCTCAACATCTACCAGACGCCAGACGAAAAGGGCAGTGCGGATGTGGGGACTTCGAAGGCGAAGACGGCCAAAGCCTACATCGACGCAACGACCGACGGTGACGCGGCGGAGACGACGGCGACCACAGAAACACGGAAGCAAGCGCAGGAACGGCTGGTCGAAGCGGGACTGGACGCCGCACGATTCGACCAACTCGATGAGCGGGAGGAACAGTCACAGTGATACCGTTCACGCAGTACGTCCGCGGACTGGCCGGCGACGACGACCTCGTCCGACTCGACGGCCCGTTCGAGGTCCCGGTTGACGTGCTTGCAGCGGAGGCGCTCCGTGCGAGTGGGCCGGCACTTCGATTCCAGCGATCAGCCGGCACTGATCTAGTTAGCGGTGTGTTCAGCGGCCCGGACCAGACCCAGCAGCGCGAGGCTAGACCGTGGTCGCGGCTGTCGCTCGGGCTCGGACTCAATCCGGAAGCCACGCTCGTTGAGCTACTAGAGACAATCAGCACTCTCGGCCCGGTCGGCGAGAATCCGGAACCGACGTACACGGGCCAGGCGGCCTCGGGGACAGATATCGACGCACAGGACCTGCAGTTCCCGCAGGGCGAAACCGATACGTGGCCTGCAGTGACGCTCGGCGTCGCCTCGGTCTCGACCGCTGACGGCACACACTGGGCACCGGTTCACGGCTCGGTCGTGGGTGGCGACACGCTCAGAGTGCGTGTTCCGGACCCTCTGTCGTCGCTTGTCGGTGAAGGGACGACGATGGCGATAGCGCTCGGCGTGCCACCGGCGGCGATCACGACGGCATACCTGCTCGCTGTCACCGAGCAAACTGCTACGCCGATCCAGTCCTGTGGGGTGGCCGGAACCATCCCGCTCGTCCCGACCAACGGCGGACTCGTCCCGAGTGCGACGGAGGTCGTCATGGAGACGACGGTCGTGGACCGCCAGCCGGACTTCCGCTCCGACCGTCGAGAGGGCTGGGAGTATGTCGTCGAGAGCGGCCCGCTCTCGCTGTCGGTAGAGCGCGTCCGCACTACTGAAAACCCGGTCATCCCCATCTCTCCCGTCGGTCGTCCACTCGCGGATGACACCCGTCTCACGGGGCTCGCGACCGCCGCAGCACTCTATCATCGGCTCAACAACTACTGGGGCATCTCGCCAGTCGAATGGATTATGTTGCCGGCAGAAGCTGAACTCGGGATCTGTTTCGTGGCGAGTGACGTGCTCTATGGCGGCTTCGAGTGGCAACTCGCGAATATCCTCTTTTCGTTCTCGTCGCTTTTCGACACAGTCGTCATCGTCGACGCAGACGTTCCGCCACAGGACTTCGGCCGCGTTCTGGCCGATATCTGGCTGAAATCTCACCCGGCCCGCGACTGGACGTTCAGCGAACCGGATGCACCGGCAGCGACACGCCCTCACTATCGACAAGACAACGCGACCGGGTCGCGCCTGTACGTGAACGCAGCGTGGGACCCACGCTGGAAGGAAACCTACATCGCGCCGCGAGTCACGTTCGAGAATTCGTTCCCGAACGACGTCCGCGACGTAGCTCGT
Source organism: Haloarcula sp. CBA1127 (assembly GCF_001485575.1). Classification (NCBI taxonomy): domain Archaea; kingdom Methanobacteriati; phylum Methanobacteriota; class Halobacteria; order Halobacteriales; family Haloarculaceae; genus Haloarcula; species Haloarcula sp. CBA1127. The sequence goes on along the minus strand of NZ_BCNB01000001.1, from coordinate 192,268 downwards.
GTCCTGTGGGACGAACTCGCCACCGCTCCCGGAGAGACGACTGAAAACGAATCGCCTGATTGAATATGTCTCTCGAATGTATATATCTTCAAATATGTTGTAATCAGATCTGTTTTCACCTTACTGAGTCCGAATAATACCTACATAGGAAACAGAAATGAAATACATACAATATATTTTTTGCAAAAAATAACCGATACAGTTATACCGGAATCCGGTATTCCGAGCGGTGTATGGTCACCAGCCACAACCTCCCGGATTACGACACAGCGCGGAACGAGTTCTCCTGGGACGATATCTACGCGGCGGCGGACTGGGACGCACCGAACGACCTGAACATCGGGCACGAAGTTGCCGACCGACACGCGACCGACCGGGGACAGGTCGCACTCTATCAGGTCGGGACCGACGGAGAGCTGTCGAAAATGACGTTCTGGGAGCTTGCTGACCGCTCAAGCCAGTTTGCCAACGTCCTTGACGACCTCGGGGTTGCGCAGGGCGACCGGGTCTTCTCGTATATGCCTCGAATCCCCGAGCACTACGTGGCGCTGGTCGGAACGCTCAAACACGGCGCTGTCTGGGGGAGCGTCAACGAGCGGTTCGGGCCCGATGGGATCTCGTACCGTCTGGACGACTGTGACGCGAAGGTCGTCGTCACCACGACTGACAACCGGGACACGGTCGAAGACGCACTGAACGATGCGCCCGCGGTCGAACACGTGATTACCGTTGACCGCGGTGGCGGCGCACCCGCCGATGACGTGGTTTTCAATACCGCGCTTGACGGCGCGAGCACTGCCTACGAGGTTGCCGAGACCAGCGGGGAGGACGATGCACTGCTGTACTACACTTCGGGGACGACCGGGCTTGCAAAGGGCGTCCTCCACAAACAGCGCTGGATCGCCGGTGTCGCGGCAACGCAGAAATACGCCGTGGATCTTCAGGACGGCGACCTGTACTGGTCGACCGGCGACCTCGGCTGGCTGACCGGGGCAATCAACACACTTGGTGCCTGGTTCTGGGGTGCGTCGCTGTTCACGTACGAGGGCGAGTTCGACACCGACGAATGGGCCGCCCTGCTCGACGAATACCCGATCAGCGTCCTGTTTTCGGTTCCGACAGCGTACCGGATGCTTCGGGAAAACGAAGACGTGCTTGCCGATGTCGACCTCGATTTACGGCACGCGCTCTCTATCGGCGAACCACTCAGTGCTGGCGTCGTCGAGTGGGGAGAGGACGAACTCGGTGTCACGATCCTCGATACGTACGGGCAGACTGAGACCGGGAACATGATTATCAACAACTACCCAACGATGGAACTCAGACCCGGGTCAATGGGAAGGCCACTCCCCGGAATCGAGGCGGATATCGTTGACCCACAGAGCGGTGAGGTCTTGGAACCCGGCGAAACGGGCGAGATCGCACAGCGGGGCGAGTACCCGTGTTTCTTCGCCGAGTTCTGGAACAAGCCCGAGAAAACCCAGCGGGCGTTCATCGACGGTCCAGACGGGAAATGGTATCTCTCGGGCGATCTGGCACACAAGGACGAAGACGGGTATTTCTGGTTCGAGGGACGGGCAGACGACGTGATCCTCTCTTCGGGCTACCGCATCGGGCCGTTCGAGGTCGAGAGCTCGCTGGGGGAACACGAAGCGGTCGCTGAGGCGGCCGTCGTGCCCAAACCTCACGAAGCGCGGGGGAACATCGTCAAGGCCTATGTTGTGCCGAGCGAGGACGCGGAGCCGTCTGACCCCCTCAAAGACGACATCCAGAGCTACGTGAAGGAGGAACTCTCAGCACACGAGTACCCGCGCGAAATCGAGTTCCGTGAGGAACTGCCCAAGACCGTGACTGGAAAGATCCGCCGAACCGAGCTCCACGACGACGCCGAAGCAGAAGCTGAAGTCGAGTCCTGACACAGGGTATCAAGCAGTACGAACGCCAACGCATACACAACCACAATGAATTTCGAAGCTACAGAGGAACGCTCGATGATTCGGTCGACCGCAGCGGACGTGGCGGCCGAGTACGGACCGGAGTACTGGCGCGAGAAAGAAGAAGCAGGCGAGTTCGGAGAGGAGTTCTGGGACGAACTGGCTGCAGCTGGCTTCCACGGCCTGCTGGTCCCGCCGGAGTACGAAGGGGCCGGGATGGGCATACAGGAAATGGGGCTGGTCATGGAGACGCTCTGTGCCGAAGGCTGTGGCATGGCGGGCACCTGGTATCTGGTGCTCACCGCCGGCATGGCCGCTGTCGGTATCAGCGAGAACGGGACCGAGGCGCAGAAGCGGATCTATCTGCCGGACATCGCCAACGGCAAGCGAAACTTCTCTATCGGTATCACAGAGCCCGAAGCCGGGACAAATACGCTGAACGTCGCAACCCGTGCCGAGAAAGACGGCGATGAGTACGTGCTGAACGGGAACAAGGCCTGGATTACCTTTGCCGACCGAGCCGACAATATGATTCTCGTCACGCGCACGACCCCACGTGACGAGGTCGAGCGCGGGACTGACGGCATAAGCCTGTTCATCGTCGATATGGACGACCCCAACATCGACGTGTCTCCGATTCCCAAACACGGCATCAACTATTCGAAGTCCTGTGAAGTCTTCATCGAGGACGTTCGGGTCCCCGAGGAGAACCTGCTGGGCGAGGAAGACGACGGCTGGTGGACCCTGGTCGATATGCTGAACCCGGAACGCATCGGCTTTGCCGCCGCCGGGACCGGTATCGGGAAGCTAGCCGCCGACACTGCTATCGAGTACGCTAGCGACCGGGAGGTGTTTGGCGCGCCTGTCGGGAGCCATCAGGCGGTCTCGTTCCCGATTACAAAAGCGTACGCCCGCATGGAAACGGCGGCGCTCATGCGTGAGAAGGCGTCATGGCTCTACGACCAGGGCGAAGAGTGTGGATACGAGACAAACGTCGCGAAGGCGACGGCCGTCAGTGCTGGCATCGAAGCGGTCAAACAATCGATGCAGGCGTTTGGCGGCTGGGGCTACGCGAAGGAGTACGACGTCGAGCGCTGGTGGCGTGAAATCAACCTGACGCGGCTGGCCCCGGTTTCCCAGCAGATGGCGTACAACCATATCGGGCAGCACCTCGGCTTCCCACGATCCTACTAATGTTCGAGAAAGTCCTTGTCGCAAACCGCGGCGAAATCGCGGTTCGTGTGATGGCTGCGTGTGAGGAGCTGGGCATCGAAACGGTCGCCGTCTACAGCGACGCCGACCGCAACGCCGGCCACGTCGAGTATGCTGACGACGCATACAATGTCGGCCCGGCACCTGCAAGCGAGTCGTACCTCGACCAGACCGCTATCCTTGATGTCGCTGAGCGGGCCGGGGTCGATGCGATCCACCCAGGGTACGGTTTCCTCGCGGAAAACGCCGAGTTCGCTACCCGCGTTGAGGAGACCGATGGTCTCACATGGGTTGGTCCGCCAAGCGACGCGATGGAGACGCTGGGCGAAAAGACGAAAGCCCGGACAGTGATGCAGGACGCTGGCGTCCCAGTCGTCCCCGGCACAACGGATCTGGTCGACGAGCCAGAGGAAGTACGGGAACTGGGCGCAGAGTACGGCTACCCCATCGCGATCAAGGCTGAAGGCGGCGGTGGCGGTCGCGGCATGAAGATCGTCCGGAGCGAGGCCGAAGTTGCGGAGGCGCTCAAAAGCGCAAAGCGCGAGGGTGAAGCCTACTTCGGCAATGACTCGGTGTACGTCGAGAAGTACCTCGAAGCCCCAAAACACGTCGAAGTGCAGGTGCTTGCGGACGAACACGGCAATGTCCGCCACCTTGGGGAGCGCGATTGCTCGCTACAACGTCGCCACCAGAAAGTTATCGAGGAAGCCCCGAGTCCGGCGCTCGATGCCGAACTGCGTACGGAAATCGGGGCGGCCGCCAGACGCGGTGTCAGTGAAGCGGGGTACACGAACGCCGGGACCGTGGAGTTCCTCGTCGAAGACGAGGAGTTCTATTTCATGGAGGTGAACACCCGAATCCAGGTCGAACACACCGTCACTGAAGTAGTGACCGGGATCGATATCGTTCGCTGGCAGCTCCGGGTCGCCGCTGGCGAGCGACTGGACTTTACACAGGACGACGTGTCGATAGACGGACACGCCGTTGAGTACCGGATCAACGCGGAGAACCCGGCGGAGGACTTCGCGCCGACGCCGGGACCGCTGACGACGTACGCGCCGCCAAGCAGTATCGGTGTCCGGCTCGACCACGCAGTCTCCCAGGGCGACGATATCGGGGGCGACTACGACTCGATGATCGCGAAGCTCATCGTCGCTGGCGAGGACCGAGAGCACTGTCTGGACCGGTCGAGGCGTGCGCTCGACCATTTCACCGTCGAAGGGGTCCATACGACCATCCCGTTCCATCGGTTGATGCTTGATGACGACACCTTCCGCGCCGGAACGCACACGACAAAATACCTCGATCAGGAACTCGCCAACGAGGCCCTCGACGAGGCTGTTGCACGATGGGGGACCGACGAGGTCGGCGGCGACGCCTCAGCAGCGTCGACGGATGAAATCGCTGTCGAAGTCGATGGGAAGCGTTTCGATGTCGTCGTTACGGACGGACTGCCCCGCGTAGCCCGTGATGGCAACGCCAGTGGTGGCTCCGGCAGTGGCGCTTCGGGCGGCAGCTCATCCGGCGGCGGCACGGTGGACGTGACCACGTCGGGTGCGATTACGGCCGAGATGCAGGGAACCATTCTCTCGACTGAAGTCGCGCCCGGTGACGATATCGCTGCAGGCGATGTCGTTTGCGTGCTTGAGGCGATGAAAATGGAAAACGACGTGGTGGCATCCACAGGCGGCACTGTCGCGTCCGTCCCGGTCGCAGAGGGCGATTCCGTAGACATGGGTGACACCCTGGTTGTACTGGAGGAATAAGTATGCAAGTCAGAATTTCAGACGACGCGACCGAATCGGAAGCACAGGCCATTGCCGAGGCGCTGGCGACACACTTCGAGGACGACATTACCCTCGTTGTCGACAGCGGCAAATCGGTCAGCAGTGCCACGTATGACGGCGATCGGCGAGACGAATCCACGGAACCGATCGACGACGACCTTGGCCCGACTGAACGCGAAGAGACCCTGCGCGAGGAGATTGAAGAGATTCTCGAAGGTGGGCCGGAAAAGTACAAAGAGCAGTTACCTGAGGAGGGCAAGCTGTTTGTCCGGGACCGTATCGACCTGTGGTTCGGTGACGATTTCCTGTTCGAGGACGGGAAATTTGCGGAGTTCGACGCCGACGACCAGCTTCCGGCCGACGGGCTCATCACGGGGGCCGCGGAGTTCGAGGGCCGTGACCTGCATTTCATGGCCAACGATTACACGGTCAAACGCGGCAGCATGGCCGCAAAGGGTGTCGAGAAGTTCCTCCGGATGCAACAGCGGGCACTGAAAACCGGGCGACCGGTGCTGTATCTGATGGACTCCTCGGGCGGCCGTATCGACCAGCAGACGGGCTTTTTCGCCAACCGCGAAGGGATCGGGAAGTTCTACTACAACCACTCGATGCTCTCTGGGCGAGTCCCGCAGATCTGTGTGCTGTACGGTCCCTGTATCGCCGGCGCGGCCTACACGCCAGTTTTCGCGGATTTCACCGTTATGGTCCGGGATATGAGCGCAATGGCGATCGCCAGCCCCCGGATGGTCGAAATGGTCACCGGCGAAGAGATCAGCCTCGAAGAGCTTGGCGGCCCTGACGTACACGCACAGCACTCCGGGAGTGCGGACCTCATCGCCGACGACGAGGAACACGCCCGCGAACTCGTCGCGAAACTCATCGGCTATCTGCCCGACAATGCCGACGAAGACCCACCACAGACCAGCGGGACAGCCCCGAAGCGCTCGCCGGAGGGTATCGATTCCGTCGTCCCAGAGAAGCCCAACAAGGGCTATGATATGTTCGACGTGATCGAGCGGGTCGTCGATGCCGGATCGACGCTCGAACTCCGGCCCGAGTACGGCAAGGAGATCATCACGTCGTTTGCCCGGATAGACGGCCGTCCGGTTGGAGTCATCGCCAATCAGCCAGCCCAGCGAGCGGGGGCCATCTTCCCAGACGCGGCGGAGAAAGCCGCTCAGTTCATCTGGACCTGTGACGCCTACAATGTCCCGCTGTTGTATCTCTGTGATACGCCAGGGTTCATGGCTGGGTCAGGCGTCGAGAAGGAGGGTATCCTCGAACAGGGCAAGAAGATGATCTACGCCACGTCCTCGGCGACAGTGCCCAAGCAGTCCGTTGTGATCAGGAAAGCCTACGGCGCGGGCATCTACGCGATGTCCGGTCCCGCGTACGACCCCGAGTCGACGATCGGCCTTCCGAGCGGGGAAATAGCGATTATGGGGCCGGAAGCGGCTATCAACGCTGTTTACGCCCGGAAGCTCTCCGAGATCGATGACGAGGACGAACGACAGCAAAAAGAGCAGGAACTCCGCGAAGCCTATCGCGAGGATATCGACATTCATCGAATGGCCAGCGAAGTCGTCGTCGACGACATCGTCCCGCCCAGCGACCTCAGAACGGAATTGGTGAACCGGTTTGCGTTCTACGAAACCGTAGAAAAGGACCTCCCGGACAAGAAACACGGAACCATCCTCTGAGCTATGACAGGACTATACTACGAAGAGTTCGAGGTCGGCGAGACCATCGAACACGAGAAGCGCCGCACGATCAGCGAGCGCGACAATCAACAGTTCTGCGATATGACGATGAACCAGCAGCCGTTGCACTTAGACGCCGAGTTCGCGGGCGAGACGGAATTCGGCGAGCGACTGGTCAACGGGCTCTACACGATGAGTTTAGCTGTCGGACTGACCATCCCGGAGACGACCGATGGCACTATTGTCGCGAACCTGTCCTACGACAGCGTCGAGCATCCGAACCCAGTGTTTCACGGCGACACCATCCGCGTGCAGTCGACTGTGACCGACAAACGCGAGACCAGCGACGGTGAACGTGGCATCGTCACGATGCACGTCGAGGTGTTCAAACTCACAGATGCAGACGACACCCTCGTCTGTGAGTTCGAGCGCACCGTGCTGTCACTGAGACGCGACCACGTCGAGTAAGGCCGGGACGGATCGGCGACTGCCTCGCCAATCCCAGACACCTATTCTGGAACAGCGATGACCCACCGCCATCGTTGCGAAAACGTGCCATCGAGAGAGCTGAGGAGTTCACGGGCTCGCAGCACCCGTTCTTCGGTGTCGAGTTTCGGATAGAGCCGTGCGGCCATCGCGGGAATCGCGTGAAACAGCCGAATGTTTTCGGCAGTCGTCGAAAACTGCCACGTTCCTGTCGTCGTTGAGAACTCACCTCCGAGGGCGTCTTGGAGAGCCGATGTGTCAGTCGGGGAGCGTGACTCGCGCTCAAACTGTTCGAACACGTCCGTGCCGTCAGGACGGAACCAGCCAAGCGGCGCGACGGCCCCGACCACTCCACCAGACCGGAGCACTCTGGCGGCTTCCCGCACTGCGGCCGCTGGCTCGGGGACCAGAAAGAGCGAAGCGGTAAACGCCACCCCGTCAACTGACTGGTCACAGAGCGGCAGGTGGTCGAAATCAGCTTGCAATCGGGCAGTGGACTCGATTTCGCTCAGCATCTCGCGGCTGATGTCGAGCGCAATAGTATCCGCTGCCGTCTCGGCGAATACGCGCGTGCTCACACCTGTGCCTGCGCCCGCATCGAGCACTGTCCCAAGCCCGTCGTCAGTATGAGCGCTCATCTCGGCGGCGAGCAGGCGTGCGAGCGACGTGAAGCGATTGGTTCGCCGCTCGTACGTCGTGTAGGCGCCGACGCTGGCATCGAAGTTCTGCCGGACGACGTCTTTCATACACGACAGCAGAGTCAGGTCTCAGATAGGTGTTACCGTTGGCTACCGCTGCCCGGCCTCGCGAGCGCGTTCGAGGACACGCTCTGCCTGTGCGATAAGCGGTGCGTCGATCATTTCCCCGTCGACTTCGAACACCCCGGCATCTGTCTCGTCGTCAGCGGTGACGACGCGTTCGGCCCATGCTATCTCCTCGTCACTTGGGGTGAACGCGTCGTTGATGACCGCGACCTGATCCGGGTGGATCGCCATCTTCCCGTCGTACCCGAGCTGGGCAGCGAACTCAGTTGCGTCACGGAGGCCATCCAGATTGCCGTATTCCGGGTAGATCGTATCGATTGCATCGATTCCCGCGGCGCTGGCCGCAACGACGACTCGCTGGCGTGCATAGAGCACCTCCCGTCCGTCGCTGGTGCGACTCGCACCGAGGTCGGCTGCAAGGTCCTCAGCCCCAAAGAGGAGGGCATCGGTCGGGTCGGCGGCTGCAATCTCCGCTGCGTTAAGCACGCCAGCGGCCGATTCCACCAGCGCAAATACCGGGAGATCCGCATTGTACTCCCCGAGGAGCCGTCCCAATGCTGAGATGTCCTCGGCGGAACTAGCTTTCGGGAGCATCACACTGTCGGGGCTGGTGTCCGACAGTATCGCCCTAAGGTCGGCTGTGGCGCTGATTCCCACGGGATTGATGCGAACGCAGACGTGGCTGTTCGAGCTGACAGTCGAGAGTACCGACTGAACCGATTTACGTGCCTGTTCTTTGTCGGCAGGTGCAACTGCGTCTTCGAGGTCGAAGACGACGACATCAGCGTCACCACCAGCCGCTTTCCGCATTAACTCCGCATTGTCACCCGGTGCAAACAGAACACTGCGACGAACCATAGCCGTGCCTTCACCCCCCAGCAGTAAGATGGTAAGGGATAGATGCCCGGCCATGCACGGGATGACCGTGCGTCTGGCGGCCCGTTCCCTGTCGCAGCCAGCACGCCGCTTCGGGAATCAGCTATCGGTATCACGACTATCCGTCCACTTCGACGGGGCTGCTGTACAGCACAAACAGCATGGATTTTTATGACACTGGGTAAAATCTCTCTCTGTGACAACTGACCTCCCTGGTGTCGCCGACAAGCAACTGTTCGACACGCACGCGCACCAACCGACCAGTGAGTTCCTCCACGACGCCGGCGGCGAGATGATGCAAGACGCCGCCGACCGGTTCGGTACTGATCTGGAGACGTGGGATTACGACGAAATGCTCGCGGAGTACCACGAGGCGGGCGTCGGTGGCGCTGTTCTGCTTGGCTGGGACGCGGAGACGAACACCGGGAACCCACCCGTCCCGAACGACTACGTCGCCGAGGTCCGGGACGAGTATCTTGACTTCTTTGTTGGGTTCGGGAGCGTCGACCCACTGAAAGACGACTGCGTGCAGGAGGCGATTCGGTGCGTCGAGGACCTGGACCTTTCAGGGTTCAAGTTCCAACAGATCGCACAGGGCTTTGATCCCTCGGACGAACGCCACGACCATCTGTGGAGTACCATCGAAGACCTCGGCGTCCCCGTTGTCTTCCACGGCGGGAACTCGACACTGGGTGCCTGTAGCGCCGGCGGCCGCGGCCTGAAAATCAAGTACGGCAACCCGATGCTTATCGACGACGTGGCCGCTGCACACCCAGACCTCGATATCCTCATCGCCCATCCCGCCTTCCCCTGGGAAAAAGAGCAGCTGGCCATCTGCCAGCAGAAGGGCAACGTGTACATGGACCTCTCCGGCTGGGTGCCGAAGTATATCGACGACCAGGTACTCCATTACGCCGGCACGGTCCTCAAAGACAAGGTGATGTTCGGCACCGATTATCCGATGATTGACCCCGAAACGTGGCTCGAATCGTTCGCTCGCGACACTGACTTTGATGCGGATGTCCAGCGGAAGATTCTGTTCGAAAACGCCCAGGAGTTTTTCGACCGTTAGTCAAAATCTGGGGTTCGTCCGTCCAGAAACGCCTCGACGCCACGCGAATGTGCTGGTGTGTCGTACGCCAGTGACTGGATGCGTGCTTCTCGACGCAGCCCGGTTTCCAGGGGCTGGCCGATGTTGTCGTGGATGGCTTCCTTCGCCAGCCCGAGGTTCTCCGTCGGCTGTGCCCGAAGCGTTTCGAGCAGGTCGGCTGTCCGCGCATCGAGTTCGGCCGGGTCGACAGGTTCGTTAATCAGATCCATTGCGGCGGCGCGCTCTGCGTCGATCAGCTTCCCGGTGAACGCGAGCTCTTTGGTTTTCCTGAGCCCGATGAGTCGGGGAAGTATGGCGGTTGCGCCCATGTCCGGCACGAGGCCGACGCTGATGAACGATGCACCGAACCGCGCGGAACTGGCGGCGTACGCGAAATCAGCGACAGCCACCAGCGACAGCCCGGCACCGACTGCGTCGCCGTTAACCTTCGCGACGACAGGCACAGGTGCCGAGAGAATATTGCTGGCGACCCGGCCCAGCGTTGTCCGGACTCGCTCGTAGGCTTCGGTTGTTGTCTCCTCACGCTCGCTCATCGCCTCGATATCCCCGCCGGCACTGAACGCATCACCGTCGCCGGTGAGGACTACAGCATCGTGTGTTGCCGGGTCAAGGCCGTCGAGCGCATCGGCTAACTCAGTAGCGACTGCTTCCGTCATCGCATTTTTCACATCTGGACGATCGAATACGATTCGTCGAACAGCGCCGTCTTCAACGCGCATGGTCGTACTCACACGCCCGGGTACTTTAACTCCGAACCCGTCGCCCTCTGTCGTCGCCTGGTCGGCCGTCGCCGTTAGTCTCTACCGTCTCCGGGAGGGCCGTCGCCGACACCGCCGAACAGCTGTGTGAACAACGAGTGCTGTGCGCGATGAAGTCGTTCGAGGAATGCAGACTTACTGATACCGAGTTCGGCAGCGACTTCGCTCGCAGTCGTCTGTCGTGGGACGACAAAGTAGCCCATCTCAACTGCGTATCGGAGACTCTCCTCCTGTGCCGGGGTCAGGTCCCACTGCTGTGCGATAGACGCGTCCTCTGTTGCACGCAGTGCGTACACCCGCTGTAGTTTCACGCCGACAGTTTCCCCGGCCGTCTCCATGACGGTCTGGAGAATCTCGTGGCCCACCACAGCGCCAGTTAAAATCGCGTTTCCGTCCCGATACGTCAGCGATTCGACCATGAACCCCGCGCTAATGAGTTTGTGGACGACACACTGCTGGAGCGACAGACACCGATAGTTGTACCGACCCTCGGTAACTGACTGGTAGAGATAGCGGATCCGGTCATCCTCGTCGAGGTAGTCCCTGAGGTCGTCGCTCGCCTGTGCGCTGAACCGCAACAATACGTTACGGTCAGCCCGGAGGAGCGGCGGGGCCGCCTCGATGGGTGTCGCCGTGACACTGCTCGCATCTGCCAGTGGGCAGTCGTCACCCTCGATGCGAAATTCGACCATCAGACACTCCTCTATCATTACCTCGTATGTGTGCGAACGTCCTTATAAAACCAGTCTATATAGGGGCAAATTAGTAAGAACATTCCTCACGATTTATGAAATACATATGAACGTTGACGAAGTCAAAGCTCGCGCTGGACCCCGGGAATTCAGCCCGAAAGACGACCTTCCCGAGGAGTATCGGAAGGCAGCCACGCGGATGCTTGAATTCCACGCCAACAGCGAGATTATGGGGGCGTACCTCGAACGGCCCTTCATCAGAAAAGCCCCGAGTATCGAGCGAAAGATGGCATTCAGCGCGAAGGTGCAGGACGAAATCGGGCACGGTCAGATGCTTTACCGAGCGGCGGAGTCGCTCGGGATCAAGACCCGCGACGAGATGCTCGACGATCTGGCAAATGGAGACGGAAAGTTCCTGAACTGCTTCCACTATCCGATGGAGAGCTACGTCGAGACGCCGATGATCGCCTTCTTCGTCGACGGGGCCGCGATGCGTCGTCAGGCAACTCTCAAAAAGTCCAGCTGGGAGCCATACGCCCACGCGATGGACAAGATCTGCTTCGAAGAGGGGATGCACGTCAAACACGGTGAGTCCATCCTCCGCGAACTGATGAACGGCTCCCGGAAGGAACAGCGCATGACTCAGGAGGCCTTCGAGGAGTGGTGGCCCCGAATCCTGCAGTTCTTCGGCCCGACCGACGACCAGAGCACCCATCACGACTTCGCCGCGGAAGTCGGGCTGAAGACGTGTACGAACGACGAACTTCGGAACGCGTTCCTCAACACGTACATCCCGAAGGCCAAGAAATACGGGCTGGAAATGCCCGACGAGCCACGCATCCGGGACAACGGCGACGGGAGCTACGAGGTCGTCGAGGATGACCTCGACTGGGATGAGTTCTTCACGGTCTCACAGAATGAATACGAGGGCAGTATCGAGCAGATTTCCGGTCGTCGGCAGGCTCAGGAAGCGGTACAGTGGGTCCGTGACATGATGGACGACCAGACGACGACGAACAGCGGCCCGCAGTCACAGGCGGCGGACTGAGAACAATGATCTGGGAAGTATTCCGACAACAGAGTCCGGACGCGGATTTCGTTCACTGCCGGGACGTCCACGCACCCGACCGAGAGATGGCGAAGCAGTTCTCGGTCATCCAGCACGGACGACGGAAGCCAACCCACGCGCTCTGGGTTGCCCCGCAGGAGAAAATCACGCAGGTCGACCCCGACGCAGAGAGCCGTGATGAGGCTGGCGACGGCGCCGAGAAACCGTGGGCTGTCTTCCGGCAGGACAAGCCCGGTGGCTATCACACGCACTGCGGTGATGTCGACGCTGCCAGCGCCGCCGACGCAGAAGCGGCAGCGATCGCGGCGTTCACTGACGACGAGCCGAACAGTCTCTGGGTCGTCCAGCACCAGTACATCGGCGAAGTCACAGCGGATGACGTAAGCTTCGGTGGGACGACCAACAAGTCCTACCGGTTCGCACAGACGTACAACGTCGATCCGGCTGCTGAGGAGGTCGAAGCCTCCGAATCTGAGCAGATACAAGCTGAAAAACAGCGAGGTGAAATCTAATGGCAACAACAGAATCCGACCTCGGTGGTCCAACTGACCTTTCAGAGGAAGAACAGCGCGCAGTCGAGGCACAGCTGCTCCGGCTTGCTGACGACGAGTTGATTCAGGCCGAACGCTACACGTTCTGGCAGGTGCGTGCGCCGACACTGGAATCGGACCTCTCGATTTCGAACAACGCACAGGACGAGCTGGGCCACGCACGGTTGTGGTACGATGCAGTGCAGCAACTGGGCTATTCCGAGGAATCGCTCATTTACGAGAGCGATCCCAGCGACTTCCAGCACAGTACGCTCGTCGAGCTACCGTTTGCGGAAGGTGACTGGGCCGATGCCATCGTCAGAGCGTACCTCTACGACGTTGCTGAAGACATCCGCCTCTCCGCGCTTGAGAACTCCTCATACGAGACAATCCGGAACAGAACGAGTCGCATCCAGGGCGAGGAAGGCTATCACCTCGAACACGCCGAAAGCTGGCTGGACCGGATGGCACTGGACGAGGAAGCCAGTGAACGCGTGCAGGCGGCTATCGATGAGCTCTATCCGTACGCCCTCACGCTGTTCGAACCAGTCGGCGACGTGGAGGCCGACATCGAACGGCTAGGCATCCGGACGATGACTCTCGATGAGATGCACAGCGAGTGGGAGACTCGCGTCGAGTCGTTCCTGACCGAACTGGGATTCGACGTGCCGACCGACGTTGCCCCTGCAACGCCGACGGGCCGGGACAACGAACACACTGACCACTGGCATGACCTTCACGAACAAATGACCTCCAGCTACCGGAATCTGGGACGTGACAAAGCGACGCTGATAATGGCGAGAGACGATGAGTAGCGACTACGACCGGCCACGCGCAGACGCTGATGCCACCGCGTGTTCGTACACTGACTACGAGACTAAAGACCACGCAGCGGACGACGTGCCAGCCACGGGCGAAGGCGCTGACGGCATCGAACGCGACGTGTGGGCGGCCCTGTATCAGGTCGAGGACCCGGAGATGCCGGTCAGCATTGTCGATCTAGGCCTCATATACGGCCTCGACGTGTCCGACGGCCAAGCCACGGTTGACATGACGCTCACTTACAGCGGCTGTCCGGCGCGCGAGATCATCCTCGATGAGGTCGAAGAAGCCGCCGAGAGTGTCGACGGAATCGAGACCGCGTCGGTCCGACTGGTCTGGGCCCCGGACTGGTCGATTGATCTGGTCACCGAACAGGGCAAAGAAGCGTTGCGTGACTTCGGGATGAGTTTCGACGGATGAGTGAGCCGGACCCCAGCGTTACGACCAGCGGTGAACAGACAGGCGCGGAGTGCCCGTACTGTGGCTCGACCGACACCGAACGGAAGCATCCACGTGGACCGTCACGGTGTCAGTCGATCCATTACTGTAACGAGTGCCTGCAGCAGTTCAAGAAGTTCGAGTAAGCTGTTATTACTCGCTAGTTCTGGCGTCGTAGTTTCATAGTGTGACACAGAGCGGTGGTGCCATTGATGGCACTTAACTGGCGGCGTGACCACGACGCGTCAGCGGGAGCTTCAGCCGAGGTTTATATGGACGTTTTTCACCTCGGTGTAGCTCTCGATGGCCTGCTCGCCCTGTGCGCGACCATGACCGCTCTGTTTCGTGCCGCCGAAAGGCGTCTGTGGCCACGTGTTGGGCGTCTCGTTGACCATCACCATCCCGTAGTCCAGTTTGTCCGTGACGGTGTGAGCGCGAGTCAGATCGTTTGTCCAGACACAGGCGGTGAGGCCGAACGGCGAGTCGTTCGCGACCTCGATGGCCTCTTCCTCGTCGCTAACTTCTATTGCAGTGAGCACGGGACCGAAGATTTCCTCCTGTGCAATCGTCATCTCGTTGTCCACGTCGGCAAAGACGGTCGGCTCGACGAAGTGACCGGTGTCTCTGTCCGCGGGAACGCCACCGCCGGCCACAACAGTCGCTCCCTCCTCCTTGCCGGTCTCGATATAATCGAGAATCTCCTGTTGCTGGCCCGCGCTGACGACTGGTCCCATCTGGCCATCGTCGTCGATACCGCCGCCGAGTGGGATGTTTTCGGCGATTTCGGCCATCCGGGAGACCATCTCGTCGTAGACGTCTTCGTGGACGACAATACGCGAGTTCGCCCAGCACATCTGCCCGGCGTTCATAAAGATCCCGTACTGGATGCCACGGGCGGCGGCATCGAGGTCAGCGTCTGGGAACACGACTGCCGGCCCTTTCCCGCCGAGTTCGAGCGTTACGTCGGCGACCGCATCGGCAGCAGTGCGCTGGACCGTCTTTCCGACGCCGGTACTCCCGGTGAAGGTGACGTGATCGACGCCCTCGTGTCCGGTGAGTGCGTCGCCGGCCTTGGACCCTTCCCCGGGAACGACGTTGACGACGCCGTCCGGAAGGCCCGCTTCTTCGGCGGCTTTCGCGTAGTACAGCGCCGATAGCGGCGTCATAGCGGACGGTTTGAGGATAACGCTGTTTCCTGTCGCCAGCGCCGGTGCCAGCCCGCGGCCGGCGAGCTGGAAGGGATAGTTCCACGGCGCGATGTGTGCGGTCACACCGACCGGCTCACGAGTGGTGTAGTTGAGCCGGCCGTTCTCGACAGGAATCTCGTCACCGCGGATCTTGTCCGTCCAGCCGGCATAATGGCGGAACGTATCGATGACCATGTCGATTTCCAGCCCGGCTTCGAACGGCGTTTTCCCGTTGTCGTGGGATTCAACCATGGACAGTTCGTCTTTCATCTCCTCGATGGCGTCGGCCATCGCATGGAGTTTCGCCCGGCGCGTTCCCGGGTCCATCGTCGCCCACTCGGAACCCTCTGCGACGGCCGCCTCTGCCGCCTGCACCGCGTCATCGATATCGGACGCCTCGGCCTTTTGTACCGACGCGTAGGTCCGTTCAGTGGCCGGGTCCTCCGTCTCAATGCTGTCGCCGTTGGTCGCTTCTCGCCATTCTCCGCCGATATACAGGTCTGTCGGGCCGGTGTACTCCATTGCAATAACAGAGGGAGTGCGCGGCGTCTTAGTTGTTATTATTGATTATTAATGTCTGGGTGACGGGAGCGCTATCTAGGGGTTTCAAGTCGCAAAATTGCGGTACTACGCGCTATCGATGCATCGCTTTCGGACGCGTCAGTAGACTCACTCGCGCTTCTTGATCAGGAACTTCATATCGCCCTCGAAGACGACGGTCCCGTCCTGGTTCTCCATTTCAGTGTCGAGGACGACCAGCCCGGCGTCGTCGCGCCCGACTTCTTTGGTGTTGTCAACGACAATCTCCAGTTGGAGTGTGTCGCCGATGTGGACCGGATTCGGGAGGTCCATGTAGTTCATCCCAAGGAACGCGAATGCGGTCCGCTCGACGATCCCGGTCCGGTAGACGAAGCCGGTCGCCTGCACGAAGGTCATTGGTCCGTGTGCGATCCGCTCACCGAACTCCTGTTCTTCCGCGTATTCCTTGTTCGTATGCAGCTCTGTCCAGTCTCCCGACAGCGCAGAGTGCATGACGAAATCCGACTCAGTAACCGTCCGGCCGACACTGATAAACTCCTGTCCCTCTTCGAAGTCTTCGAAGTGGTGTGGCTCGTAGCTGTATGCCATATTTTTTCATCTAATAGCAGCCATTTATATTTTTACGCTCCGCTGACGGTCGTGTTTAGTTTGGAGCATTGTGCCAACGAGCGAAACTCTGCAACCAATTTTCGGCTGTTTCTGGGTGACCTGACCGAAACAATTTGAGAACGACAAGGTTCGTTGTCTGAGTTCTCGAAAAACTCGCTCAACGGCGTTCCGATGTCCGTGGTGATATCTCTGATATCGAAGGCCGCCTCGCTGACGGCGTCATTGGTGTTCGGGTGTCCGCTCGCGCTCCACAAAATCCGAATTAATCCACTTTACACCACCGCTGGGGTGAGCGCTCTCCCGCTTCACCTCACTAGTTCCGACGGTGGAATCCGTCGCTGTTCTGCGATTCACCAGACCCATCTTGTTGAGGTCGGTTCTTTTCCGCTACGTCCGCGAACCGTTCGGTAAAAGAAGGAACGTCGTCGTGGGACTTGATCTCGTCGTACGACATCCAGTGAACATCTGCGACTTCGTCTTTCGCACGAGGATGGGCATCGCCTCCTGCATACTCACAAAGCATCACAATATTCATGCAGCTCGTGTTATCCTCCGTTTCGAACGTATTGCTGTGCAGATACTGGATATCGCCGATAGTAACTCCGACCTCTTCATGAATCTCGCGCGAAACCGTATTTTCGATGGCATTCTGATTCCCTGGCTCTGCTTCAAGTTTCCCTCCAGGAAACGCTAACGCACCGCTTGCATGCTCTTCGTCTGCCCCTCTTTCTATCAACAAATACTCATTATCATTTACAACGATTCCATCAATGTTTACAACGTATGAATACTCTTTCATCGACATATAACTATCTTCTGACACATAAAAAACTCTCGCTATCACTGTCAGAAATCGGAGGGTCTCGACAAAATACGACGAGACCGTGCATATTGTCAGCTTACAACATTGGGATTTACCTGAGTCAACTGTGGATTTTTCTATCGGGATTTTGCAGGTTACCCATTGACTCTTTGACCACAATGAGTTCAGCAACGATATTGTGTGCAACTTGTGTCTGTATGTCGGGTAGTGTTCAATCGCTTTCCGCGACCGTTGGAGGCACAACGTACCGAGTAAACCGACGGTATTCGACAGCGATAGCTCCGCAATATGCGTTTGAATATCTAGCGCCACCGCTGGTTCGGGCATCCGCTCACGCTCCACGAAATCCAAATCAATCCACACACCAGTATCGCTGAGACGAGCGATTTCTGCCATAGCCCAGCAAGAATTCTCCGTCTCACTTTTCACGATTAATTAAACATGACCTCGCTGACAGCAGCAGTGACCGGTATATATTTATTATTCCTGATAGAACTACAGTCCGTATGTCCGGCGTCGCCGACGAAGTCAGAGAGCGTATCGAATCAGACGCGTACTGCGAAACCCTCGGTATCGACGTCGTCGAACTCGACTCGGGGTACGCCCAGACTGAACTGACGATTACCGAGGACCTGCTGAACTTTCATGGGACGCCCCATGGCGGTGCGGTCTACTCGCTCGCCGATGCAGCGTTCGCCGCGGCGTCGAACTCTCACGGCGAGGCGGCAGTCGCACTGGAGACAAACATCTCGTATTTAGACGCCGTAGAAACAGGTGAGACGCTGTCTGCGATCGCTGAAGAAACACATCTCGCAGGCAGCACCGCAGAGTACGAGGTAACGGTGACTGCGCAGGATGGCGAGCGCATCGCGACGTTTCGCGGACGAGTCTACCGGCCCTGACAGTCAGTCACGGTGGTCGTAGACGCGTTTTACTTTGCCGACCTGCGTTCGTTCGATGCTGCCGGGCGCAACGAGTTCGAGTTCGTCCGGGGTGAACGCGAGCACGTTCTCCAGCCGTTCGATGATTTCGTCTTCGAGTGCTTTGTCGCCCGGCCCTTGCTCCACAGTCCGTTCGATGGTGAGTTCCAAGATATCGAGGTTGTCCTCTCTGTAGAGGTCGATCCGGTAATGCGGAGCGACGCCGTCGATATCCAGCACAGCGTGTTCGATTTCACTGGGATAGAGGTTCACGCCACGGACAATGAGGAGGTCGTCTGTCCGACCGGTGACGTTGTCCATCCGTACCATCGTCCGCCCACACGCACACTCGTCGTAGTTCAGCGTCGTTAAATCCCCAGTCCGGTATCGGAAGACCGGCAACGCTTCTTTGGTGAGTGTTGTGAGAACAAGTTCACCCTCCTCGCCTTCCTCGACCGGCTCCTTCGTCTGTGGGTCGATGACTTCCGGGTAGAAGTGGTCCTCCCAGATGTGAAGCCCGTCCTGCGCTTCGTGACATTCACACGAGACGCCGGGACCGATGATCTCCGAGAGCCCGTAAACATCGATGCCGTCGACGCCCAGCCGATCTTCGATTTCTGCCCGCATTGGATCGGTACACGGTTCCGCTCCGAAGATAATCGTCGAGATCGGCAGGTCGCTGGGGTCGTGGCCCATTTCCTCAGCCGTTTCGGCGAGGTACAGTGCATACGACGGGGTACATGTGAACACATCGCTCTCTAGGTCGGTCATCAACTCGACCTGTCGCTGGGTCTGGCCGCTCCCGATAGGGATAATTGTGGCCCCCAGCTCCTCGGCTCCATCGTGGAGTCCCAATCCGCCGGTGAACAGCCCGTATCCGTAGGCGTTCTGGACGGTGTCGCCTGGTTCGGTCCCGCTCGCAGCCAGCGAACGTGCAACGACTTCACTCCAGTTGTCGAGGTCGTCGTCCGTGTAGGAGACGATTTTCGGCTTCCCGGTCGTTCCGGACGATGCGTGGATCCGGGCGACGTCTTCATCGTCTACGGCGAACAGGCCGTCGGGGTACTCGTCGCGGAAATCCTCTTTCGTCGTCATCGGCAGTTTCGTGATGTCGTCGATACTTTGGATGTCTTCGGGCGAGACGCCCGCCTCGTCGAGCTTCTCCCGGTAAAACGGGACGTTCTCGTAGGCGTGCGAAACAATCCCCTGTAATCGGTCGGTTTGTAACGCACGCAGCTCTGCGCGGTCGGCCGTCTCCAGTTGCTTGTACACCATCGTCAATGATAGAGTTGAATGTTAATGATAAAATGGTTTGGGATTGGTCACTGCGGCGCCAGTTGCACACTTGGCCGGGGGCTGTGAGCAAACGATGCAAAGCTATTTTTCAGTACCCTCAGAGTTCCATGTATGCGGGACGCGTATCTCATCGGCGCAGGGCAAACGCCGTTTGGCTCGATGCCCGAAGAGAGCTACAGATCACTGTTTGACCACGCAGTCAGCGAAGCCTTCGACAGTGTCGACCACGGTATCGACACGGAAGCGATAGACGAAGCGGTTGTTGGCTCACTCGGCGTGGGCGGTCGACAGCTCGGTCTCTCGGGACCGGCAGCAACTGAACACGCCGGGCTGCACGGCGTCCCCAGCGTGCGCGTTGAAAACGCCTGTGCCGCGTCGGGCTATGCCGTCCGACAGGCCGTGCAGGCAGTCAAAAGCGGGATGGCCGACGTGGCGCTGGCTGGCGGCGTCGAAGTCATGACGGACATGAGCAGCGATGTGACGAAGTACTGGCTCGGCGTCTCCGGCGAAACAGAGTGGGAACGGCTGACCGGGACGACATTTTCTGGCGTTTACGCACAGATGGCAAGCGCGTATCTACGTGAGTACGAGGCCAGTGAGGAGCACCTCTCGATGGTCGCGGTCAAGAACCATCGGAACGGCGCAAAGAACTCGAAAGCGCATCTGGGCTTCGAGTGTTCCCTCGAAGACGCCGTCGACGCACCCGTTGTCGCGGACCCGCTGAACCTCTATCATTGCTGCCCGACCTCTGACGGTGCAGCGGTCGCGCTCATCGCGAGCGAGGAGGTCGTCGAAGAGTATACCGACGACCCGGTCCGGGTCGCCGGGGTCGGCGCGGCCAGCGACCGGGTCGGTCTCTTCCAGCGCGACAGCTACACTTCGATTTCTGCCTCGGAAATGGCCGCAGACACAGCCTATGACCGTGCCGGGGTTGGCCCTGACGACCTCGATTTCGCAGAGGTCCACGATTGCTTCACGATCGCCGAACTGCTTGCATACGAGGACCTCGGGTTCTGTAACCGCGGCGAGGCACCGCAATTGCTCGAAGCGGGAACGACCGACGCTGATGGAGCGATGCCGGTCAATCTCTCCGGCGGGCTGAAATCGAAGGGCCACCCCATCGGCGCAACCGGTGCCGGACAGCTTGTTGAGGCGTTCAAACAACTCACCGGCAGCGCCGCGGACCGGCAGCTGTCGGCCCCGAAATACGGGCTGACTCACAATGTGGGTGGGAGCGGCGGCAGCGCAGTTGTCCACATTCTTGAACGGGAGGCGGCACGATGACTGCCGCAGGGCTTGCGGCCATCGGCGCGTACGCACCTCGCCTGCGGATCGACGCCGCGGAGTTCGAAGCCGCCTGGGGTCGGTTCGATGCAGCGGGGGTCGACGAGAAGGCGGTCCCCGACGCCGACGAAGACGCAGTCACGATGGGTGTCGAAGCAGCACGCCGTGCGTTAGCTGCGGCCGACGCGTCCGGCGCGGCCGTTGCGCATCTGGTCTTCGCGACGACGACACCGCCGATGGCCGAAGAGGACCTTCCAGCGAGACTCTGCAGCATTCTCAACGTCCCGGACGATGCCAAAACGCAGACGATGACCGGCTCCACAGACGCCGGTGCCCAGGCACTGGACGCTACCATGGACGGTGGGCCGTCCGGGGACGATATCGGCCTCGTCATCATCAGTGACTGTCCGCGGGGCGACCCTGACAGCGGGGTTGAGCACGCCGCCGGTGCTGGGAGTGTCGCGCTCGTCGTCGACGATGACGGTCCCGGAACCGTCATTGAGCGAGCGTCACACACGGAGGCGTACCCCGGGACGCGTTTCAGAACGGGCGGGGACGACCGGACGACCGGTCTGGGCGTTACGCAGTATGACCGCGAGGCGTTCACGACCACGCTCGGCAGCGCGGCGGATAGGCTGGACGTGCCGATGGAGACAGTCGATGCGGCGGCGGTTCAGTCCCCGGACGGAAAGCTCCCGTATCGGGCAACAGGTGCGCTCGGGGTTGATGCAGAGACTATCGCCGCCGCGGACACAGTCAGTACGCTCGGGGACACCGGCGCGGCAAGCGCATTTCTTGGGGCGGCAACAGCGTTTGCAGACGACGCCGAACGCGTGCTGATCGCCGCGTACGGAAGCGGCGCGAGTGCGACGCTGTTCGTCGCCACTGGTCCCGTTCCGGTCAACACTGCGCTGGACGGTGCTGTCTCCCTGTCCTACGCCGAGTACCTCAGGCGGCGTGGTGAGATTACGCGCGGCGAACCCGAAGGTGGCGGAGCGTACGTCAGTGTCCCGTCCTGGCAGCGGACGATTCCGCAACGCCACCGACTCGTCGCCCGTCGGTGTTCCGCGTGTGGATCGTTGAACTTCCCGCCGACCGGGGCCTGTACGGACTGTCACGAGCGCACCAGTGATTTCGAGGCTGTCGACCTACCCGGGACAGGGACGGTCGAGGCAGTGACGACTATTGAACAGGGCGGTGCGCCACCGGAGTTCGTCGCCCAGCAGTCCAAAAGCGGCCAGTTCGATAGTGCTATCGTCGCACTCGATAGTCCATCGGGCGAGCAGACCGTGAGCGTCCCTGCACAGGTGCTTCAGGCGACGGACGAAGTCACGATAGGCACACCCGTCGTGCTGACGACGCGGCGCATCTACACGCAAGAGGGCGTCATCAGATACGGCTTCAAAGCACAGGTCGCCAGTCAGCGCCGGTAGCCACCAGTATCAGGGACGCTCGAACACAACTGCGACACCCTGACCGAAACCGACGCACATCGTCGCCAGTCCATGCGTCGCGTCCTGCCGTCGCATCTCGTGCAGTAACGTTGTCGTGATTCGTGCCCCCGAACAGCCAAGCGGATGGCCGAGCGCGATAGCCCCACCGTTGACGTTGAGCCGTTCGGCCGGAATCCCCAGTTCGCGCTTACAGTGGAGACTCTGTGCGGCAAAGGCTTCGTTGAGTTCCACGAGGTCGATATCGTCGATTGTCAGGCCGGCGTCGTCCAGTGCAGCACGCGTCGCCGGAATCGGCCCTCGCCCCATTACCAACGGATCGACACCGGCGACGGCCCGCGTCTCGATCCGGCCGAGGACATCGAGATCATGTTGGTCTGCATACGCCGCTGAGGTGACGAGCATCCCAGCAGCCCCGTCGGTCAGCGGTGACGCGTTCCCCGGCGTGACTGTCGCCGCCTCGTCGTCGCGGAACACCGTTGGGAGTTCGCTCAACTGTTCGACTGATGTGTCTTCCCGTGGTGTTTTGTCGGCCCCTATCGCTGCCTCGTCGGTGTTGACTGGCACGGTCTCTGCATCGAACCGCCCGCCGTCCATGGCAGCGACCGCCCGCTCGTGTGACCGCAGCGCGAACTCGTCCTGGGCGTTACGGCTGATATCGTGGTTTCGTGCGATGGTTTCGGCCGTCTGTCCCATCGGGAGCCTGTCGGGGTCGTACCGCTGTTCGATAGCGGGATGCAGCCAGTCGGAAAACGGGACAGTACTCATGTGTTCGACCCCGGCGACCGGGTACACCGCCCCGTCGCCCGCCTCGATGGCGCGAGCGGCGTCAACAAGCGTCGTCAGCGAAGAGCCACACAGGCGGGTCGTTGTCGCTCCGGGCACCGTCTCGGGGAACCCGCCAGCGAGTATCGACTGCCTGGCGAGGTTTCGGCCCTGCTCTGCCTCCTGGTTTGCACACCCGAGCCGGAAGTCGTCCCACTCGACGGCCGGGACACCGGTCCGGTCAACGAGTGCAGCGAGCACAGTGGAGACGAGGTCTTCGGGATGCGTCTCGGCCAGTGCGCCATCCTTCGGTACCTGTGGCGTTCGTACGGCATCGACAACAACGGCTTGCGAGTCGGAAGCAGTCATCCTCACCGACTCCTATCGTGGCCGCCGTATTAAATACAGGTCACACCGGGGGTGAGACGCAAGCAACGTTTTTATCCTTTGCTACTGTGCTGAGAAATGATGCACGTAGCTATCCTAGGCGCCGGTACCATGGGCCACGGTATCGCTCAAGTATCTGCAATGGCCGGTCACGACGTCTCTCTCCGTGATATCGATGCGGATATCGTCGATGACGGCCTGGCCGCCATCGAGTCAAATCTCCAAGAGGGTATCGCCCGGGAGAAAGTATCAGAATCCACGGCCGAGGCAACCCTGGACCGCCTGACTGGAACGACATCGCTAGAAGAGGCCGTGACTGGGGCAGACCTCGTTGTGGAAGCAGTCCCCGAAGAGATGGCGATTAAACACGAGACGCTCACCGCGGTCGAATCCCACGTCGACTCGGCAACGCTTATTGCTTCAAACACCTCCTCGCTGTCACTGACTGAGATTGCGAGCGTCCTCGACTATCCCGAGCGAGCTATCGGCCTTCACTTCTTCAACCCGGTGCACATTATGGCACTCGTCGAGATTGTCGTTGCGGAACAGACGAGTGCCGAGACGGTCGCGCGTGCCCGAGAGTTCGTGAACGGGATCGACAAGACACCGGTGGAGGTGGCCGATGCGCCGGGTTTTGCCTCCTCCCGTCTTGGCGTCTCGCTGGGCGTCGAAGCGATGCGGATGGTGCAGGAGGGCGTTGCAACACCACAGGACATCGACACCGCGATGGAACTCGGCTACAATCACCCGATGGGACCTATCGAACTCGGCGACGTCGTCGGTCTCGATGTCCGACTCGACATCCTCGAATACCTGCGTGCGGAACTCGGTGAACGGTTCCGTCCGCCACAGATTCTGAAACGGAAGGTCCGTGCGGGCAAACTTGGCAAGAAATCCGGTGAGGGGTTCTACGTCTGGGAGGACGGTGACATCGTCGGCACCAGCGGCGAGTGGGGGGACGCATGACGGACCTCGCTGACGCTGCGGCGGACTGTGAAACGGTCTCGGTGAGCGTCGGGGACCGCGTGGAAAATGTCGCTACCGTCGAGTTGCACCGCCCAGAGGCCCGAAACGCGCTCAACGCCCAGTTGCGGTCGGAGTTCAAACAGGTCTTCGACGCAATCCCGGACAGCGATGTTCGTGCTGTCGTGTTGACTGGCGCGGCAGACACCGGCGCATTCGTTGCGGGTGCGGACGTGACGGAACTCCGCGAGCGGGATATGCTAGAGCAACGGGAGGCGAGCAAGCGACCTCGCGTCTACGAGTACGTCGACGAGTGCCCGATGCCGGTCATCGCCCGTATCAACGGGCACGCCCTCGGCGGCGGCTGTGAGCTGATTCAGGCGGCTGATATCCGGATCGCCCATACGGATGCGAAATTCGGCCAGCCCGAAATCAACCTCGGCATCATGCCTGGCGGTGGCGGCACACAGCGACTGCCGCGTCTGGTGGGCGAGGGCCACGCAATGCGGCTGATCCTCACCGGCGAACTTATCGATGCGACGGAGGCCGCCGATATCGGCCTCGTTGACGAGGTCCACGATGACGATTCCTTCGATGAGCGGGTGTACGACATAGCGTCGTCGATTGCAGAAAAAAGCCCAGCGGCGCTCGAACTCGCGAAGAAAGCCGTCCGCGCCAGTTCCCGAATGGACCTCGAAGCCGGCATCGAGTACGAAGCCGAACTGTTCGCGCAACTGTTCGCCACTGGCGACAAGGACGAAGGGATCGACGCGTTCCTCGAAGACAGAGAGCCGGAGTGGACCAGCGAGTGAGCGCGCCCCGATCCCAGAACGAGGTACCCAGCTTGGCTGCTACCGCGCACAGAGAAGAACAGTCCAAAAACAGCCAGTTGCCCCGCTAGAACTACGCTGGTGGCCTCATGGATGGGCCATATTGATCCCGATTTCGTTGACAACGCCCAGTAGCAGCGTCGGCAGTTCGTCCCGGAGAATGGGGCCTTCAAGCCGACTTGCCGGGCCGGAGACACTGATCGCCCCGATGGCAACGTCGTTTTCGTCCGTAATGGGGGCCCCGACCGCGTGCAGTCCCTCCACAGATTCCTGAAAGTTGAACGCGTAGCCGCAGTCACGTATCGTTTCGATTTCCTCCCAGAGTTCGTCCCTGTCGGTGATCGTCTGTGGCGTCCGGCCGGGCAGGCCATGCCTGTCGATGGTCTCTGTGATCTGGCTATCCGGAAGGTACGCGAGTATGGCCTTCCCCGCGGCGTGCTGGTGGAGATAGTTCCGATGGCCGACCCGGGCGTACGTCTGCACCGAGTGTTTGCCCTGTGCGCCGTAGATGTGGACGCTCCGGCCGTGTTCTTCAACTGCACACCAGATCTTCTCCTCGGTCTCCTCCGCGAGTTCGTCGACTCTCGGCTTCGCCTCGTCGTAGAGCCGATATTTGTTTCGTGCCACTTCGCCGTAGTCCAGAAAGCGGATCCCGAGCTGATACTCGTTGCCGTCCTCGACGAGGAGACTGTTGGCCGCGAGCGTCTTCATGTACCTGTGCGTCGTACTCTTCGCACAGTCGAGGTGGGCTGTCATCTCCGACACTGTGGCCGTGTCGTTCTCCTTGAGATACTCCATGATCTCGATTGCTCTCTCGATCGTTCCGACCGGCCTGTTGACAGCGGGCGGGGTTGCCATACGTACACACATGACTAATCGGCTTACAAGTGTTTTGTTCGAGTAGCTTGAATCAGTAGCGGCCCTGTCAGATCGGTAAGTAAAAGCCACTCCGAGACGACACCGGGAACGCATGACAAAAATCGTCGACTTGCTCGTCCGGAGAGATGGCTACACCCACGAGGAGTTCGCTGACCGATGGCAAGGCGACCATTCGGACATGGCGAAGGATCTGCCGGGACTGCAACGCTACGTGACGTCTGTGCCGACAGACCCGGAGCGAGCAGCGTACGACGGCGTGCTTGAGTTGTATTTCGAGGATATGGATGCACTCAGTGAGGCGTTCGATTCCGACCTCGCCGAGCGTGTTCAGGCCGACGCGGATGAGTTTATCGACCTGGAGGCCGGCCCCCGACTTATTGTCGAGGAAACGGTCCAGCTCGACGAAAGAGACGACTGAGGCATTCAGGTTCTGCCGGATAGCTCGACCTGGAAACCCCGGTGGCGACCGGCGTTTTGTGTCACTCACATCCGCGGGGCGAGGGTAGATGTGCTATGCCGCAACGTTGTGCTCTCGACCCCGATGGTAATAGCGAGCCACCCTGTCCCAGCGAAGGCTGCCGGGTCTGTGACAACGTGATATCCGGATAGTCTCGATATATTGCGTTACTAATTGTGCCCCTCACCGGGGCACCCCTCACAGCTGCATAGTGTAAATAAAAAAGAAATAGTAAGGTTCTAATATTTCTGTTACACAGATAATGACACGCATGGCAACCGAAATCAGCGAACAGGTTGGTCACCCACTTGATCCGCTCACCCCGGATGAAATTGAACTGGCAGGTACCCTCCTATCCAGCACGAATGAGTTCACTGACGGAGCACGCATCGTCAAGATTGAGCTGGATGAGCCGTCGAAAGACGCTATCACTGCCTACGAAAAACGCGGGCAAGCGATCGAACGGCAGGCGTTCGCGGTCATTCGGGATAGCCCGGAACGGAAGACATACGAAGCAACTGTGTCACTCGAAGACGAGGCAGTCAGCTCGGTCAGGCATATTGAGGGAGCACAGCCCTCCATCGCTATCGAGGAATTCATCGAGTGTGAACAGACGGTGAAAGCAAACAAGGAGTGGCAGACCGCTCTCAGAAACCGCGGTGTCGAGAACACCGGGCGAGCGATGGTCGACCCGTGGTCGGTCGGGTACGATTTCATTCCCGAGCACATTGACCGTGACCGCCGGCTCGCACATGGCCTGACGTACGTACGGCCGAGTGCGGAAGATGGGGATGAGGGCTATGCCAAGCCGGTGACTGGTCTGCACGTCTACGTCGACCTGGACGAGATGTCCGTCGTTGAGGTCGTAGACAATGGGCCTCCAGACGAGGCGCACCCGCTGCCACCCGAGGAGATGGAATATCGTGCAGCGGATGTCGATCTCCGGGAAGACCTGAAACCGTACGACGTTGTGCAGCCAGACGGGCCGTCGTTCGATGTTTCTGGTCACAGCGTCGAGTGGCAAAACTGGGAGTTCCGCGTCGGGTGGACTCAGCGCGAGGGGCTTGTCTTGCACAACATCGGGTACAACGATGACGGGGAGTTCCGCAAAATCCTGCACCGCGCATCACTTGCCGAAATGTCGGTTCCATACGGGACACCAGACCAGAACGACCGGTTCAAGAACGCCATGGACGCCGGCGAGTACAACATCGGTCGGATGGCGAAGTCCTTGGAGAAACGGTGTGACTGCCTGGGCTATATGCATTACTTCGATGCGGTGCTGAACACGATGGACGGTGAGGCCAACGTTCTTCCGAACGCTATCTGTATGCACGAAGAAGACTACGGCCTGCTGTGGGAACGGTCCGACTGGCGCACCGAGAGCGCCGAATCCCGCCGTAACCGTCGCCTTGTCGTCTCGTTCATCGCCGCTGTTGGTAACTACGACTACGGTTTCTACTGGTATTTCTATCAGGACGGCTCCGTGCAGGTGCAGGTCCGCCTGACTGGCATCGATAACGTCTCTGCAGCACCGAAAAACAAGGACGTAAAAGGCTATTCCGAGCTGGTCGCACCCCAACTGAAAGCCCCGATACATCAGCACTTTTTCAACTTCCGACTGGACTTCGACCTCGATGGGACCGGGAACAACGTCTACGAAGTCGAGAACCAGACAGTCCCGACTGGTCCGCAGGGCTTCAGTCCACACGCGGACCCATCGGCGGAAACACCCAATCCGGGTGGTAACGCCTTCTATGCGGCGGAGCGCCAACTGGAGAGTGAACAGGAGGCACAGCGACTCATTAACCCACTTGAGGGGCGCTACTGGAAGGTCACGAACCCAGGCGAAACAAATCGCCTGGGCAACGAGGTCG
This sequence comes from Haloarcula sp. CBA1127, assembly GCF_001485575.1. NCBI lineage: Archaea > Methanobacteriati > Methanobacteriota > Halobacteria > Halobacteriales > Haloarculaceae > Haloarcula > Haloarcula sp. CBA1127. The sequence goes on along the minus strand of NZ_BCNB01000001.1, from coordinate 163,821 downwards.
GCTACCGTATCGAGCCCCACGAGAACGTCAAAGCCGCCCAGCAAGACGACAGTAGCGTCATGCGGCGCTCTGGCTTCGTCAAGAACCACCTCTGGGTTACCCCGCATGATGAGAACGAGATGTTCCCGGCTGGTGACTATCCGAATCAGGCCGAGGGTCCCGAAGGGCTTCCAGTCTGGACGGAAGCGGACCGCGACCTCACCGATGAAGACCTCGTCGTCTGGTACACGCTTGGGAAAAACCACGTTACACGACCGGAGGACTGGCCAGTGTTGCCGGTGCAGATGGCAAATCTCAAGCTAACTCCTGACAACTTCTTCGACCAGTCGGAAGCCCTTGACGTGCCGCCTGAGCACGTTATTAACGAGGGCCACACTGTCCCCTCACGCGACGAGTTCGACGACGAGACGCCGGAAAGCATGGGCGACACTGCCGACGACGACTAATACCCCGCTTCCTGATTTTACCGACCGACGCGTTTTCCCAGAGCGAACCGCTGCAGAGATCACCCGTCAAGTCGGCTGCCATCGACGTAGAGCTTCTCGGCAGGCGGCCGCTCAGCGTCGTAGCTATCGTGATACTCAAACAATTGAAAGAGCGCCCCGGTCGGGTTCGATGGTGGCACAAACGCCTCTGTCCAATCCTGATACTCGCGGTACTCAACGACGCTGTACCCGTTGCGCTCCAGTACCGCTTTCACTGCGTCGACAGCAGCCACTTCGAGCGTGACGTGATGTAGTCCCGGACCGTGGGCCTCGAGATACGACGTGAGGAACGTGTCCGGTGCCTCCGGTGCGATGAGTTCCAGCCGTGACGCGTCCCGATCGAAATCGTACTGTGCCCAACGAAACCGCCCCTCGACGGATTCTTCGATGAGTTTCCGACAGCCGAGTGCGAACAGGAACGGTTCGGCGTCGCCGATGTCCTCGACAGCGATTCCGATGTGGTCGACACGGATCGGCGTCTCCTGCGACATGGCGAGGACTGCGTCAGGCTCCCAATTATATGCTTGGGTCGGACAGTAAGTGTCGATCTCAGTGGGAGGATGCCTTGCCTCCCTGCTTTAATACATCCCTGAACCACCGGTACCGGACCTGAACAGACACACTCGGCTCCGCCCGAAATGTTCCCAAATATTTATTAAATATCCAGACTGTCAACTACGGGATGCCAGCACAGCACCAGCAGTCGTGGCAGCACCTCTCGCGACGATCGCTTCTGAAGACAGGCGCAGCGGTTACCGGCATGACCGGTATCGGAGCCGTGGAGACGGAGTTAGCGTACGCACAGGAAGATGACGCGACGGTCACGATACGACGAGATGACTACGGCGTCCCACACATCTACGCCCGTGACGCTGACAGCCGCGCGCCGGTGTTCTACGGGTTCGGATACGCAACCGCGGCAGACCGACTCTATCAGTTAGAACTGTACCGGCGGTACTACCATGGGACTGTCGCGGCGGTCCTCGGTGCAGGCGATGAGGATACTGACTGGGTCCAGTTCGATATCGAGGCGCGACGCAACACCGCCGGCGAGCCGTCACTTGACGAGCAGGCCGCTGAACAGTTGACCGCGGACCAGCGAGCGGTCCTGCAGGCGTTTACCGACGGTATCAACCGGTATATTACTGAGGTCCACGAGAGCGAGGAACTGGAATTCCATCAGGCGTTTCAGGAACACGGGTTCGAGCCTGAGGAATTTACCACGACGGACGCCGCCGGGATGTTCGTCGCCAGTATGGCGTATTTCAGCGGCTTCCAGCTTGAGACGCTCAGTGCGACTGTTCTCGGCGCACTCACGCAGGAAACCGGGAGCGAACAGCGTGCCATGGCGCTGTTCGAGGACCTGCAGTGGGGTGACGACCCTGGCTGCCCGACCTCGACGGTCCAGCCATCGGATGCCTACGCCCCTCCCTATACTGACGTGGGCGCAGGGCCGACACCCAACGTGGCCGGGGGACAGCAGACAGACAGGGTGACACGCGGGACCAGCGGCCCCTCTGCGACACCGAGTAACATGGTTACCGGTGGGGACTACACGCCGCCATCTGATGCCGAAGGGATGCACGACGGAGAGATAGAGCGGATGCGAACGCTTGCGTCCGGACTCGACAGTCTTGGCCTCCCGATCAAGTACGGCAGTAACGCTCTCGCTGTCCAGGGTGATATCACGGCCAGTGGCGATGCGCTACTGATGGGCGGGCCACAGATGGGGTTCAACACGCCCTCGATAATGTACGAGGCGAGCCTCCACGGTCCGGATTTCGACGTCGCCGGTGTCACCGTTACGGGGTATCCGTTCATCATGTTCGGACACAACCGCAACGGGGCACTGACTTCGACTGCCGGGATCGACAACTGCATCCAGATGTTCACGGAGTCGATCACGACCAACTCGTCCGGTCCGGACACGTACACCTTCCAAGGCGAGGAGTACGAGGTCGAAACAGCCGAGCAGACGATCACTGTCGCCGACAGCGAGGACGTGACGTACACTGAGCGGTTCACACGCCACGGTGTCGTGACCCAGTGGGACCCCGACAACGGGGAAGCACTGGCGCAGACGAAGTCATACGCCGGCCGGCACATGAACTGCTGGCGGGCCTTCTACGAGTGTCAGTTCGCGACAGACGCCGAGGAGTTCCGGGAGTCAGCACAGCGCTGTGACTATGCCCTGAACTTCATGTGGGCCGACAAGGACGGTGACATCGCGTATGTGCATCTGGGTCGGTACCCGGACAGCGAAGCAGTCGACTGGGATACTCGGTTGCCAGCCGATGGAACGGAATACGAGCTCACGTCGGCGGACTACCTGCGCGCGGCTGACGGTGACGTGCCCTATGCGATCAACCCCGACCCGGGATACTCGGCACAGTGGAACAACAAACCCGCGCCTGCGTGGAACAACGGCGATCTGAGCTATTCGTGGTCGACTGACCACCGCGTGCAACGGATCATCAATCTGGTCGAACAGCGGCTGGCACAGGAGGGAACAGTCGATTACGACTTCCTGAAGACTGTCATCTACGACATCTCTTTCACCGACCTGCGTTCGATTCGGTACAAAGACCATTTGCTTGACGCGCTTGCGGATGCAGATCTCTCCGATACCGAACAGCAAGCACGCGACGAACTGGCCTCGTGGGACCACTTCGCACAGGCCGACGGCGAAGACAACGAAGGCCGCCACTCTGCTGGCTACACCATCTGGGATGCGACGTTCCCGCACATTCTGGCGGAGGTTTTCAGCGAGACATTCGGGAGTGCATACGGCCCGGCATCGTACTTCCTCGGCTACGACTACGGTCGCGGGACCCTGATGCGGGTCCTCAACCCAACGGAGACAGCACTGTCAACACAGGCCGAGTACGCCGATGGAGATATCACGGACGCGCTGGTCAGCGCGTTCCGGACCGCCGTGAGCGAACTCGCCGAGCAATACGACGGTGACCCGGCGACCTGGCGGCGTGAGGCGGCCCTGCACGAGTTCGATAACCTCGCGCTGTTCGGGATGCCCATCGGCGTTACGTCCGCAGGGAACACGGCGCTGATGAACCGCGGGACCGAGAACCACGTCGTCCGGCTCAGCGACGACCCGCAGGCAGAGAACATCCTCCCGCCCGGCAACGACGGCTACGTCGCTCCGGACGGCACTACCAGCGAACACTACGACGACCAGCTGGCGATGTTCGAGAATTTCGAGTACAAGCAGCTGTTGTTCGCCGACGCAGATATCGAGTCCGCAACGACTGAAACCCGTGAGTTGACGAGGCCAGCAAGCCCGGCTGACGGTGCCACCGGTGACACGCCGACGAGTGCGGGCACTGCGACAGACGAGAGTACTGTGGCAAGCGGCGCGACAACGACCGACGAAACAGGGAGCACGGACACAGCGACGGAGGCGAACACCGGGACGGACGCCAGTGGTCCCGGCTTTACAGCACTGACTGGTGCGACCGCCGTACTCGGGACTGCGCTGGCGTGGTTATACAGACAGAACGACAGCACCAGCTAGTCACGGCAGCGGCGGGAAGCGGGAGCGACAGAACGCGATAGCGTGCTACTGAACGCAGCGAACATCGTGAGACGCGCCGACAGGGGGCAAGGCTTTAATACGATTTGCTTAACAATAGATAATGAACCTATGTCGAGCGAAGGTACCTCACCAGACAGTACTGTGGGAATCGACCGGTCACGGAGACAGTTCATCGCCGCCGCCGGGGCAGCCGGCGCGCTTGGCCTCGCCGGGTGTCAAGGCGGGTCAACAGGCGGCGAGTCGGCAGTGACTGTCGCGAGTCTGAACCCAATGACTGGCCCGTTCAGTTCTCTCGGGCCGGGCCAGCGCACCGGGGCCGAACTCGCTGTAACGGAAATAAACAACAACGACGACTACGACTTCGAGTTCGAGCTAGTGACGGGCGATACAGAAACCGAGGCTGGCGCTGCACAGTCCGAGGCTCAGCGTGTCGTTCAGGAAGAGGGGGCAGAGTTCGTGTTCGGTGCGATTTCCAGCTCTGTTGCGCTCGGGCTGAACGACTTTGCCGCGCAATCTGAGCATATCTACTTCCCCGGCGGTGCAGCGGTTCCAATCACTGGGTCTGCCTGCAACGAATGGGTGTTCCGTTTTGAAACGAACACTGCACAGATTGCCGAGGCGATATCCTCGTATTCAGTCAACAATCTGGGGAACAACGTCTGGTTCCACTACGCGGACTACGCGTACGGCGACTCGGTGTACAACCGCACGAGCAGGCGTATGGAAAGTGCCAGCGACGACTACACCGAAGTCGGGACATCAACGTCGGAGCTGGGTGCAAGCAACTACGGCTCTTTCATCACGCAGATCAGCAACTCCGACGCTGACGTGGTCGTGCTGGGGATGACCGGTGGTGATCTGGTGAACTTCACCAATCAGGCCGCGGACCAGGGCCTCACCGACCAGATTGCTGTTGTTGGACCGACCCAGACGTTCCAGAGCGTCCGTGCCGGGACTGGGTCGAACAGCGTTGGCACCTTTGGCGGCGCCCGGTACGACCCCTCGCTCGAGACGGGAGACAATCAGGCGTTCGTTGAGGCCTACTCCAGTGAGAACGACAGAGACCCCGGCAACTTCGCCCGCGTCGGCTACGACTCGATGCGGCTGATGGCCAAGGGAATGCACGAGGCTGGGAGCACCGAACCGGGAGATGTCCGAGACGCCCTCGAAGGTGGCACGTTCACAACAGTACTGGGGGACATTACGCTTCGGGAGAGCGACCATCAGGCCACGAATCCGACGTGGATGGCTGAAATCGTCGAAGGCGATGGTGGCTCAGCGGATGTCGAACTCCTTGAGCAGGTCCCGGGTTCGGAGACGCTGCCACCAGCCAGTGACCTCGGCTGTGAGATGTAGGTAGCACAATGGTTGCTGCCGACTTCATCGAACAACTGCTGAATGGCCTCACCCTGGGGATGGTGTATGTCCTGCTAGCCGCCGGACTGTCAGTCATCTTCGGCGTCATGGACGTGATCAACTTCTCCCATGGCGAACTGTTCGCACTCGGTGCGTACTTTTCTCTGAGCATCATTGCGCCGTTCGGTGCGGGGACTGGGTTCTGGATCGCGATAGTGGTTGCACCGGTCGTCGTTGGTCTCATCGGTGCCGCTATCGAGCGAACGACTGTCCGGCCGCTGTATGGCCGCGACCCGCTGTATCATATTCTCCTGACGTTCGGACTTGTGCTCGTCATCAATGACGCGATCCGTCTTATCTGGGGGACACAGCAACGGCAGCTAGCTGTCCCGGAGTATCTGAGCCAACCAGTATCCATACTGGGCGTCCAAGTGTCTGTGTATAATTATTTCATGATCGTCTTCGCAGCGTTGCTCGCGGTAGTGGTGTGGTACCTGCTGAACCGGACAAAGTACGGAATGATCATCCGTGCCGGGTCGCAGGACCGCGAGATGGTTCGGAACGTCGGCATTGACATCGACCAGTACTACACGCTGGTCTTTGGCGTCGGTGCAGCGCTCGCCGCCGTCGCCGGGATTGTCCTTGGCGGCTACCAGAACGTGAACACCGGGATGGGGAACAGCGTCATTATTCCGGCATTCGTTGTCGTCGTCCTCGGTGGCCTCGGTAGCTTCAGGGGGGCCGTCTTCGGTGGGTTACTCGTCGGTGTCGTCCAGACGCTGATGCGGGCCTACAATGGGACTATCCTGGCCACGTTCGGTGATACGACGCTGAGCGTCCCCAATCTCGAAGGCCTGACCGTGTACCTGCTTATGATTGCGGTGTTGCTCGTGAAACCGCAGGGATTGTTCGGAACGCGGGGTGAAGAGTCAGACGGCGAAGGCGAAATTCTCGTCGGCGGGTACGGCGGGGTACTGGCAGACAGCACACGGGTACGGCTCGGCGGCATCGCCGTTGTCGCGCTCGCGCTTGCCCCGATCGCGATTCTGTTCATGGGGGATCAGTACTACCTCGTCGTCCTCAACGAGATCCTCATCTGGGCTATCTTCGCACTGAGTCTCGATATCGTGATGGGCTATGCCGGCCTGGTCCCGCTGGGCCACACGATGTTCTACGGCGTCGGCGCATACACCGCTGCGCTCGTCATGTTGCACTACTCGCAGTCGGTTTTTGTCGTGTTACTCGGAGCGATTCTCATTTGTGCCGCCCTGGCCTGGATCGTCGGCAGCCTCTCGATTCGGGTCTCCGGCGTGTACTTCGCCATGATCACGCTGGCGTTCGCGGAGCTGCTCTACAGCGCTGTGTTCAAGTTCGACTTTACCGGCGGGAGCGACGGCCTGCTCGGCTTCGAGGCGTTCCTCGGACTCGGTACTGTTGGGGCGTCGCTCTCGAACATCGAGTTCGGGCTCCTCGGCTACGAACTCGGACAGCAGTTCGTGTTCTACTATCTCGCCCTGCTCATCGCCGTGCTGTCGTTCCTGTTCGCCCGGCGCATGATGAACGCGCCCTTTGGCAGTGTTCTGCAGTCGATTCGGGAAAGCGAAGAGCGAGCGGAGTTTATCGGGTACGACGTCAACAGATACAAGCGCCGGGCGTTTGTCATCAGCGGCGGCATGGCTGGACTGGCCGGCGGCCTCCTCGCCGTCAGTCCGTCGACTGTCATCATTTCACCGGACCAGACACTCAACTGGATCCACTCAGGGGAGGTCATCGTCATTGCGCTGTTCGGTGGGATGGGCACACTGTACGGTCCCATGATCGGCTCCGGTGTCTTCTTCGGCGCCGAAGAATTCCTTTCGTCGTACACCAACCAGTGGCGGCTTATTATCGGGACGATGTTCATCCTGTTCGTGCTGTTCGTCCCACGTGGTATCGTATCGATTCCGTCCCTCGTCGCACAGCGACTGGAGACGGCCAACAACACGGATGGGTCCGTAGATATGGATGAGCCGGAAGTGAGAAGCGATGACTGAGACTGTACTCGAAACGGACGGACTGACGAAGCGATTCGGTAAGCTCACCGCCGTTGACGACGTGTCGCTGTCGGTTGCGGATGGTGAGTTCAGGAGCGTTATCGGGCCAAACGGGGCCGGGAAGACAACGACGTTTAATCTCATCACTGGCGCACTATCGCCGTCAGAAGGTGTCGTTCGGTTCAAAGGTGAGGATATCACAAACGTCGCGCCACACGAACGGGTCGGCCGCGGACTGGGGCGGTCGTTCCAGATTACGAATGTTTTCGGCGGCCTCACCGTCCGAGAAAACGTGCGTCTGGCAGCCCAGTCCGTCCACAGTGACGAGATCAACTCCGGCGAGGCACTGTTCCGTGATAAGAACGGCTTCGACGAGATTACGAAGCAAACTGGGACGGTACTGGAGCAGATCGGCCTTCGAGACCGGGCTGACGAGCACGCAGAGGCACTGGCATACGGCGACCAGCGTCGCCTCGAACTGGGTCTCGTACTGGCGACAGACCCCGATCTCATCATGCTTGACGAACCAACCGCCGGCATGAGTAGCGAGGAAACACAGGCCACAATGAACCTTATCGATGACGTCCTCTCAGACCGGTCGCTGATGCTCATCGAACACGATATCGACCTCGTGATGCGTGTCTCGGACCGGATTACCGTCCTTACTCGGGGCGAAGAACTCGCAAGCGGGACACCTGAAGAGATCGCAAACAACGAGGACGTCCGCGATGCGTACCTCGGTGGTGTTCGAGAATGACTGACCCGCTACTCTCTCTCGAAGATGTCCGGGCCGGGTACGGGATGACCGAGGTGCTCCAGGGCGTCTCGATGGATGTCGAACGCGGAAGCGTTGTGTCGCTGGTCGGGCGAAACGGGGTCGGCAAGACGACGACGCTCCGGTCGATTGTTGGGAATATCACCCCGACTGGTGGGTCAATAAGGTTCAAGGGCGAGGACATCACGACACTCAACTCCGAGGCGACGATCCGGAGCGGCATCGGATTCGTTCCCGAAGAGCGACGGATATTCCCCGAGCTGACCGTCCGAGAGAACCTCAGAATGGGTGAAATCGGTGCTGAGTCGCCTGACGGGCCGTCAGTCGACGACGTACTGGATATGTTCGAGAACCTCGCGGAGCGAGAACACAAGGACGGGTCGGTCCTTTCCGGTGGCGAACAGCAGATGCTTGCGGTCGGCCGTGCCCTGACTGCCGACCCGGATCTGTTGTTACTTGACGAACCGACGGAAGGGCTCGCACCCTATGTCGTCCGGCAGATAGAGGACCTTATCCTCGAACTGAACGATCAGGGTATCACAGTGCTGGTTGTCGAGCAAAACATCCCGGTCGCACTGGAGGTCTCGCAGTATACGTACATCCTCGAAAAGGGCGAGATCGTCCACGAGGGGACTGCGGCGGAGATTCAGGACAACGAGGACGTACTCGACAGACACCTCGGCGTCGGTGTCACTGACTGACTATGGCGACAATCGGCAGACATCGACCAGATCCCGGTCACTGGGCCGTATAGCGCAACGCCCCGTTCGAGACGGGGGCTTACGACCATAATTCGAGCCCATGCGCCGAGCGGTAGCGACCACTAGAGTGTCAATATATAACATGGCGCGTTCTATTCTATTGAATCGGCTCCTATCGTGCTACAGCGTTATTCCGAAGGGATTTGAACAGTCTCACAGGTGTCTTACCAGATCAATAGTGTTCGAGTCAGTAGAACTACTGGTAGGAGAGATTCACCTGTAGCTCGCCGGAGATTCCACGGATGAGGTCGGTCAGTTCGTTTTCGATGCGTTCCGAGTCCAGCCGGTTCGCCGGTCCCGAGACGCTGATGGCACCGTACGTGTTGCCGGCGTTGTCTACCAGCGGGGCACCGACGCCGGCTACGCCTTCGAGGAACTGGTTGATGCCGTAGGCGACGCCGCGGTCTTGAATCTCGTCGAGTTCTGCTTCGAGTTCCTGCTGATCCCGACCGTCGGGGAGAGGGTATTCGTAGCTTTCGAGGATTGTCTCCCGCCGGTGTTTCGGCAACACTGAGAGGATTGCCATGCCACCAGCGAGCCTGTACAGTTCGGTGTACTGGCCAATCTGTGAATTTGTCTGAATCGCCCGACTGCCAAGCGCTTTGGCCAAGAAGACCGCCTTTCCGTTCTCTTCGACGATCCACCACGCTTTTTCATCAGTTTCGTCGGCTATCTCGTTCAGTTTCGGTGCGACCTCTTGGTACATTTCCTGTCGCTCGCGGACTTTCATCCCGATATCCAGAAACCGCAAGCTCAGCCGATACGCCTTGTTCTGGTCCTGAACGACGTAGCCTCGGCTCTGGAGTGTCGAGAGATGAACGTGGACCGTGCTCTTGGGCATCTCCACCCGCTCTGCCAGCTCAGTGACGCCGAGTGCCTGTTCCGTTTTCAGTGCTTCAATAATGTCCAGCACCCTCCCGGCGGACTCTATCGGGCCTTGTCCTGTCATACGCGTATATTCGGCTACCTGTTTATAAAATTATTCAACAAGATTGAATTCTGTGTCCGGGGACTGTGCTATTAGGTGGCTTCCCAGTGGCGTGGCGGCGACTGCACCATGATATACCTACCCAAAACTCGGCAATCCAGTAACCCTCCTAAATTCCGTTCGTTCCGTTTACGTACCTACTGATCACTGTATTGCCACTGAGAAACGGAGTAAGACGGCGTCGTACCGGTGTCCTAGTTCCGTCCGATGCAGATGTCGGCCGCTGGCACTTTTCCTGCACACCACTCTGTTCAATCAGCTTGAACTCGGCCTCAGCATACGAAATACAAATGAGAACATAACGAGGACAGCAGCGTTACCGGGACTAGTCCTGTCACAGTCTCCCGGTCCGTTTCGATTCGCCCTGTTCGTGCTCAGTACTCTCCTTGCACAACCACAATCACTTCTCGTATCGCCTCGATACTGGTCTTCACCCCAACGCCGATACTATCACCTACAACCGGAAACTCTCAGACTGAGCCTAGTATGGATAACGGATGTACGCCTGTTATCTTGCTGCGCATCTCTGCGGTACGCGCGCTCCAGATCCGTAGTGTAACCATCCGGCCTACAGTGAGGATTGTTCACAGGTGTTGAATCTCAGTCAGGGTTGCATCTGTCTCGCCGCTACTTTCGACCGTCTACTGAGAAGTGTAGATAAGCCGACCACTCCGATAATATCTGTACGCCTGTTATCTGAAGGAAACGTAGATGTCGTATTACGAAACGCAGCGCCGTTACGGTCCTGACGCCTCACAACGACAACAGTTCATGTAGCAAGTGACTGCGCCTCGCTAGCTACTTCTGGTGGGTGCGCGAATAAATTTCATATTACGAAACGAATTCCCATACTCGCTCGCAGAGATGGAATATTGAATACTGAAAACACGCATCAGATCATCTCGTCAGCCCTGCTCTCAGAGCTGGCAAAACGGGTCGGCTCCGTGCTGCTTCTCCCAGTGGCTCGTTGGGTATCTCTCGGTCGTCGCTACCACTGGGAATCCTTTTCGGATATTCTCACGCCATGTACTACCGAGCGTTACAGAATAAGAAAAATCAGGCTGCAACCGGACTTTCTTCGTCGATTTCCGTTTCACTGTTCTTGATCGCAGTGCCGGAGTCCGCATCAAAGAGATGGATGACCTCCTCTGGGAACCGCAATCCGACCGTGGTGCCATTCCCGAGGTTTGACCCATTCTCGACGGTGACCGTGTACTGCTGCCCGTCGATAGTCACGTACACGTGAAACAGGTCCCCAAGTGGTTCGACGACGTCGACGGTCGCGGTAACTGTCTGCTCCGGGCCTGTCGCGGTGCTGAGCTGAATATCTTCGGGCCGGACACCGAGGATGACTTCCTCGCGCCCGTCGAGCTGGGCGGCGGTTTCAGCGGACAGCCCGTAGGTAAACTCCTGATGCACTAGCGACCCGTCCTCGACAGCGGCAGGAATGAAGTTCATCGAGGGAGACCCGATGAACCCGGCGACAAACCGATTGGCTGGACGGTGATAACACTCCAGCGGCGTTCCAACCTGCTGTAACACGCCGTCGTCCAGAATAGCAATACGGTCGCCCATTGTCATTGCCTCCGTCTGGTCGTGGGTAACGTAAATCGTTGTCACGTCGAGTTCGTTCTGGAGGCTCTTTAGTTCGGTCCGCATTTTGGTCCGGAGTTTGGCATCCAGATTACTCAGTGGCTCGTCCATCAAGAACACTGCCGGGTCTCGGACGATTGCTCTCCCGAGCGCCACCCGCTGTTGCTGGCCACCGGATAGCTCCTTTGGCGGATCATCAAGCAGGTCCTCGATGCCCATCATCTCGGCTGTCTCGGTTACACGCTGTTCAATCGTCTCTGTATCCAGATCCGTCGTCATCTTCAACCCGAACGACATGTTCTCCTCTGCGGTCATATGTGGATAGAGCGCGTAGTTCTGAAAGACCATCGCGATATCGCGGTCACGGGGCTCGGTGCCGATAACAGATTCGTCTCCGATCAGAATATCGCCCTCAGTTACCGTCTCAAGCCCGGCGACCATCCGCAAGGTTGTCGATTTTCCACAGCCGGATGGGCCGACCAGTACCAGAAACTCGCCGTCGTTTAGCGACATATTCACCGTATCGACAGCGACAACCTCGTCGCTCCCGTCGGAGAACGTCTTGACAAGGTTATCGAGCTCTAACTGTGCCATGCGATACCTGTTATTGTTCTACAGAGATATATAATAGTTTGTGTTCTTCGATTATAGATGGGAACCTTTCATATACCTGGAGCGGGTTTGAGTTCCTATACGGGACTAGCGGTAGTGAAAAGAGCACAACTATGGTTCCATTCACAACAGAGTCAGAGTCGGTGTATCGTCAGTTGGGTGTCACGCCGGTCGTCAATGCAGCGGGTACAAAAACGCGGATTGGCGGCAGCCTCATTCGGGAGGAAGCCGCGGACGCCATGCGCGCTGCTGCCGACGAATTCGTTCAGCTGAGTGACCTAGAGGCAAAGGCTTCCGAACAGATCGCTGAAATCGCCGGGTCGGAAGCCGGATACGTTTCGCCGGGTGCTGAGGCCGGCCTGTTGTTGGCCGCGGCTGCCGCGATAGCGGGGGACGACCCGAAGACCATGTCGGAGTTACCCCATCCGACAGACGCACCAAACGACATCGTGATGCCCCGGACTCACCGGACGGGGTACGACCACGCATTGCGGGCAGCTGGCGCAAACATCGTCGATGTCGGGACAAACGATTATCACCTCGGGACCGGCGCAACAAACGTTGAGCCCTGGGAAATCGAAAGCGCTATCGACGAAAACACTGCTGGGGTTGCGTACGTCCAGAAAACGTACACACAGCCCGAACTCTCGACTGTCTCGGAGATTGCACATCGACACGATGTGCCCGTCATTGTCGACGCTGCCGCCGAGGTGCCGCCCATTGAGAACCTCTCTCGTTTCGTCGAGCAAGGTGCAGATCTGGTGGTGTTCAGTGGTGGCAAAGGAATCCGTGGCCCGCAGACGACGGGTCTCATCGCCGGCAAACGTCAGTATATCCGTTCAATCGCTGTGCAGCATCAGGATATGCACGTCGACCGTCGAGTCTGGAACCCACCCAGCTCGCTTATCGATACGGAACGGTTCGATGGGGTTCCCAGACAGGGAATCGGACGGTCGCTCAAGGTCGGGAAAGAGGAACTTGTCGGCCTCATTCGCGCGCTGGAACTATTCATTGAGGAAGACCAGGAAGCGCTTGTCGCCGAGTGGGAGACGCTCGCCCAGAACATGGCGAGCCAGCTTGAGGCAGCCGGCATGGAGACCACAGTTGTCGCTGGCGGTGAGCAGAGTGTGGCACCTCACGTTATTGTGGATCTCTCTAGCTCCCAATCCGCCCCCTCGGCAGCTACGCTGGTGTCAGAGCTGCAGCGCGAGGACCCGCGCGTGTATGTCGGCGAGGACCGCATCGACAAGGGAGAGATTGTTCTCAACCCAATGTGCCTTGACGAAGACGATGCTGCGTACGTCGTCGACCGCCTGCTCACGCATCTGTGACAAAGAAAAGTATAAATAATAACTTACAAAATCATAGCATAGCATGGATGTCCTCGTAGTAGTTGCCCACCCAGACGACGCAGATGTCTTCTGTGGCGGTACGATAGCAAAGCACGCTGAACGTGGTGATGAAGTTAGTATCGTACATATGACCCGGGGCGAATACGGCGGGCTACAAACGGACTCACAGGAAGCGGTCGGGCGAGTGCGCGAACAGGAGGCCCGCGACTCGGGAGCCGTGTTAGGCGCGTCAGAAGTCGCTTTTCTCGAGTTCAAAGACGGGCGGATCACTTACTCCCTAGAAAACCGTGTCGAGATGGTGGATGTAATCCGGGAGTACGACCCGGACATCATCCTCACGCACTACAAAGACGATTTGCATCCAGACCACCGGGCGACCTCACGGTTAGTTACAGACGCGTACTACATGGCGTCGCTCCCCCTCGTTGAGACGGATTTCGAACCCTGTGACCCGGACAACATCTACTACTTCGGCAAGCCGACATCGGAGTTTACCCCATCCATGTTCATCGATATCGATGGGTATCTGGAACAAAAGGTCACAGCCATTGAGAAACACGAGTCACAGGTGGAGTTCCTCGTCGAGCACGGCGGCATCGATGCCGAGTTCGACAACCTCATCGACGGACTTCGCGCCGAGAATCTCGTATTCGGCAAACAGGCTGGTGCCCGCAGCGCAGAGGGGTTCGTCCCGCTCCACGAGTCTGCACAGGAATTCCTCGGATAGCGTCTCGGACATCTTACGAGCGCCGTCCTTGAATATCACTCATTCTGGAATCGTGACCGGGAGCGTCCCTGTTGGGTCGATTGTCCCTGCCAGTGTTTCCGCCGCTGCCTGAATCGCACCCGGCGAGTAGTCGTACGTCGTCAAAAACGTCGCCGCGTCTGGACAGACAGCGAGGTCGTATGGGTTCCGTACAGCAAGGACAGCCAACTGGTCGTGGTTCGCAACGAGCGTCTGGAGTGTCTCTGCCTGTGCCTCGTTCGACAGGGCATCGTAACTGACGGCCACAATCTGCTCGTTTGCTGGCGTTATATCGACGGTCTCACCGCCAGCCATGGTATGCGTCGTAATTTCAAACCCGACCTCTCTGAGCGCAGCAGCGACCGCCTCTGGGTCGTATCGCTCGTCCTCGGCGGGCGACCCTCGTGTCCCGGTAAAGCTGACCACGTGCAAGTGACGTGACGTATCGAACGGGAGTGTCTCGCTGTCATCCTTGACGAGTGTTATCCCGCAGTTTGCGATCTCAGTTGCAAGCTGTTTCGACGCAGTCGCACAGCGATCCCACTCCGGCGTTTCGGCAGTCTCGGATGTACCCAGCCGTTGCTCTTTATAATGCTGGATGCGATGCAGCGACCGGTCGATTCGCTCCTCGGTAAGCCGTCCCGTCCGGACGGCAGTAAGCACGGCCTCAATCGCTGCGCGCTGTTGCTCAAGCGTGTGTGAAACAGTGACGATATCACAGCCGGCCTCTATTGCACGGACAGCCCCTTCGGCGGTGCCGACGCCTTCAGCAATCGCATCCATCTCGAGACAGTCCGTGACGAGTAACCCATCAAACCCGAATTGATCCCGAAGAAGTGCTGTCTGGACTGCTGAAGATATCGTCGCTGGTAGTTCCGCGTCGCCTGTTATCGCCGGAAAGGCAACGTGTGTGGTCATGATCGCGTCGATACCGCTCTGTATCGCCGCTTCAAACGGTGCGAACTCCACGCGCTCCAGTCGGGAACGCTCGTGGTCGACCACCGGCAGGTCGAGATGTGAATCGACTGCCGTATCGCCATGACCGGGGAAATGCTTCCCACAGGCCGCGACATCCACGGACTGGAGGCCCTGCGCCATGGCTGCGCCCAGTGCGCCCACACGCTCTGGGTCTTCTCCGAAGGACCGGACACCTATCACGGGGTTCTCTGGGTTGTTATTGACATCGAGGACCGGCGCGAGATTCAGATTGATCCCGAGACTCCGTAGCTCCCGTCCGACGGTCGCACCTGCTCTCCGGGCCATCGCGTCGTCATCACAGGCCCCAATGAGCATCTGACTCGGCAGTTGCGTGCCCCAGCTGAGGCGTGAGACGACGCCTCCCTCTTGATCGGTGGCGACGAACAGTGGGAGGCCAGCGCCGACCGCTGTGGCTTCTGACTGCAACTCCGCTGAGAGCGCTGTCACCTGTGATGGAGATGCGATATTTCTGGTGAAGTAAATGATGTTGCCGAGGTTGTACTCACGAATCAGTTCTCGTATCCCATCAGTCGGTTCGGAGCCATCAAAGCCAGCCATGAATAACTGGCCGACCTTCTGTTCCAATGGCATACTCGCTACTGTCTGCGTCGACATATAACAACATCCGAGGTGCTGGGGATATAAAACTACGTTTGCGATCGTGAGCTGTCACAAAACTGGAGCCGAAGATTACTGCTTGACACTCCCGGAAGTTAGTCCGGAAACGATCTGCCGCTGGAACACGACGAAGATTGCGAGCAGTGGGACGGCGGCGAGTGTCGAAGCAGCCATCATCTGGCCCCACATCGTCTGGTCCTGCTGCTGGAAGTTCTGAATTCCGATGGAGAACGGCGTCACGTTATCAGTCGCCAGAACTGACGCGAACAGCACCTCGTTGAATGCGAGCAAGAACACGAACATCCCAGTCGCGGCCAGGCCCGGTGCTGCAAGCGGCATCACGACGCGGAACAGGGCCTGTGTCCGCGTACAGCCATCGATTCGCGCGGCTTCCTCCAGCGCGGTCGGAATCGTGTCGAAGTACCCACGAAGCATCCAGATGGTGAATGGAACGGTAAACGTCGTATAGAGGAATATCATCCCGTGGTACGTGTCTTTCATCGGAATGTTTGCGGACTGGTCCATGATGATGAACAACAGAAACATCGGGATGAGGATGAGTACGCCGGGGATCATCTGCGTTGCAAGTGCCCCCATCTCGAACTTCTCCTTGCCGGGGAACTCGTATCGCGACAACGAGTAGGCAGCTAGTCCACCAATAAGCAGCGAGAGGACGGTGGTCACACTCGAAATGACCAGGCTGTTAATGTAGTAGTCGACAAGTGGGAACCGCTGGAACATCAGGAAGTAGTTCTGGATATATGGGTCCGCAGGGATTATATCGAGCCCGAGCTGCAACACTTCATCCCGGGTTTTGAACGATGTTGTGAACATCATCCAGACGGGGAATATCGCGAATATGAGAATGAGGATGAGCACGGACCGCCAAAGCAGCTGGTATATGAGCTCTTTCCCATCCGCAGTTAGCCGCATTTCGTCGGGCACCGTCGTCTTTTCTGACCCGACAGCAGCCATGAGCGAACTGAGCATCTTACATAGCACCTCCGTCGTAGCTAGAGGCCACAACGCGTTTGTAATAGACGTATGCGATGGTCATCGAGAACAGGAACAACATTGCGCTGAGTGCGGACCCGATCCCGTACGCACTCTGTTTGAAGCCAAAGGAGTAAATGAGCAACATCAGGACGTTCCCCGATTCGCTGGGTGACCCACCCAGCAAAATATACGGGACGGGGAAATTGATGAAGGTCCAGAGGATCAATAGCAGTAGAATGACGGCAGAGACGGGCTTCAACTGTGGCAGTGTCACGTACCGCAGTTTCCCCCATCTGCCGGCTCCATCGATCTCGGCAGCCTCGTACAACTGCTCAGGAATCGACTGCAATCCAGCGTACAACATGATTGCTGCGTACGGGAAGTTCCGCCAGACGTTCGCGATGATTATCGCATACAGCGAGTTTGGGCCCAGAAGCCAGAACAGGGACCCCTCGATGAGTCCGGCCTGACGGAGTACCGCGTTGATGACTCCAGTATCGCTCCGGAACATCATCCGCCAGGTGAGCAGCGTGACGACAACCGGTGTCACATACGGAATCAGAATCACGGTTCGCGCGACGAGCTTGCCCCGGAACTGCTTATCGAGGGTGAGCGCGGTGACGAGCCCGAGACCGTACGTCCCTATCACCGACCCGACCGTATACAGAATGGTGACTTTGAGCGAGTTCCAGAACTGTGCGCCATAGATCGTATCCTTCTGGAAGACCTTCGCGAAGTGGTCAAGCCCGACGAACGTCTCCGGGCGGAACCAGTCAGTATATCTGAGCGACGGGAACTCGTAGAAGCTCATCACGAAACCGAGAATGACCGGAATCCCGTGGACGAGAAGCATCATCGCTAGGGCCGGAGCAATGAGCTTGAGTCCGAATCGCTGGCTTGCAGGTAACGAGCTAACGTACGGGATATGGACTGCCGGAAGTCGACGTCTGACGCGCTGGTACGCGGACAGGAGCATACACAATCGATTATTATGCTATGTATTTAACCGTTCTGCACGACACTTGGGTACTACCGAACCGAGAAAGTGCACGTAAATATGCAACTGGACAAGTGGCGTAACGCACTGAAATGACCGTCTCGGGGCTTAGCCCTGGAGCGCGTTCTCTGCCTGCATCGCAGCCTGCTGGAGTGCCGCCTCGGTATCGCCTTCGGACCAAGAGTTGGTGGCTGCCTTCGTGAGCACTTTCGTGACGGCCCCTTTGATCGCTCCAGAGACATCACCCCAGCCCACGACCTGCGGCGCTGTCTTGGCGTTTGTGTTGTTCAGAACGTCTTCACTGAAGGACTGATACAGCTCACCCTGGAAGGCGTCTTGCTCGAAGCTACTCTTGATCGTCGGCAAGAAGCCAGAGCCCTTCGCGAGTTCTGCGTTGACTTCTGGCTGCATCAGGTATTCGATGAACGTCGCGGCTGCGCCCTTCTTCTTCGTCCAGGGATGGATGCCCATGAGGTTCACTCCGAAGAAGGTCGACGACTCTCCCCGGGGACCGGCCGGCGGCTTGCCGACGCCGAGTTCGGCGTCAATATCGTTTGCAACCCTGAGCCCCTGCCACGTCGAAGCTATCCGTTTGCTGCTGAACGCGTTGTTCCGTGCAACGCCGTTCCACTCGACTGAGGCCTGTGGGGACGCCTTGTGCGTCGTGGACAGATCCTTGTAGAAATTCAACGCCTCCACCGCCGCGTCACTGTCGAATGTCGGCTTGGACCCGTCAATCACGCTCCCGCCGTTTTGCCAGATAAGCATCATATAGTACTGGACGACGGCCCAGTTGTTCGCCCCAGGAATGCCGAACAGGTATCTCGTGTTGTAGCCTTCCTGTTCCCACTTTTCAGCCTGCTTGTTGTACTTCGACGCATCATTCGCGAGTTCGTCCCAGGTCGACGGGGGGCCATCAATACCGGCTTCCTCGAACAGCGATTTATAATAAATGTGCCCGCGGGGGCCCCAGAACCAGGGGAACCCAGCCCGGACGCCATCGAATTTGCCTATCTGAAGCGGCGAATCGTAGATATTGTCTGTCGGCATTGAGACGCCGGCTTCTTCGAGGTCCATCCAGCCGTCGGAATTGACCTGTTGTGGCATCCACGTTGACGCTATCTCTTCGACGTCCGGACCGGTCCGGGTGGAGATACTGTTGTTTTGCTTCTTCCGAGCGACGCCCCAGCCCATCGTCTCGAAATCCACCTTGACACCGTGTTCTTTCTTCAGTATGGGATTGTGCTTCTCGTAGAACGTCTCTATGTGGTCATTGACGAAATGACGGACTGTAAGAGTCGTTATACTGTTCGATTGGTTCCCGGTGCTCGCGCCGGAATCGCCATCCCCACTATCTCCGGGAGTACTCTCTGAACTGTCACTGCCGCCACAGCCTGCGAGTAGCGTGACCGTTGCCGCGCCGGCGCTTTTGATGAAGCGACGTCGCTTGCCACTCCGCAAACTACTGTCTGACATATGCTATCACCAACGACCTATGTGGTATATATAATTAATTGTTTAGGTCATTCTTCGAAACGGTGCGATTCTATGGACTATCACAAATACCTATCGTATGGTTTTATAGTCCACTGCCATCAATCGGTAATCTAAGTGATCGCAGAGAGACTCCGATCAGTCGGATGGTTGCTGGCTGACCGGAGCCTCTGCTGGCGTTGTCGTTGAAACAACTGACCACAGTGCTGTCCCATGAACATCAAACCATGACTACACACGCAGTCTACGACGAGATCCGTTCCGGTATCGACCGACTGAATGACTTCAAAATGAGCACGCGCGACCTTTCCGAGCCACGTAAGCGTATTGCGGACGCTGACAGAGTCCACTTCATCGGCTGTGGGTCTTCCTACTGGACGGGTGTGATCGGCCAGTATGTGTCTTTCCAGCGCGGTATCGACGCAACGGCGTACGCCGCGTCAGAATACCTGTTCGCCGGTCCGCCGATTACTGAGGAAACGGTTGTCGTCGCCTACTCCCAGTCCGGCGAGACGTCTGAAACCGTTACAGCCGCTCGACGAGCAAAGGAGAAGGGTGCATTCGTTATTGGCATCACAAACACCGATGATTCGTCGCTCGGGACAGTAGCGGACGAGGTCCTCGTCACGCCAGCGGGGACCGAGAAAGCAGTTCTCGCTACCAAAACAGTCGATGCCGCGTTGGTTCTGACGCTCTCGTTGCTCGAAAGCAAATACAGTGAGCGCACGTCGAGCGAGCTGCAACGTATGTGCCGGAACGTCGTCGAACAGGACTTTCAGACAGCCGTCGCTGTCCTCGCGGAGGCCAAGACACTCTACACTCTCGGACAGGGGATCGAATATGGGCTTGCAGGCGAGGCGGCGACGAAGTTCGGAGAGGGTGCACTGTTGCATACGACGGCACTCCCGACACCGGAAATCAGCCACGGACCCATCGCAAACGCTGCCGGTGAGCCGGCACTCGTCATTGCTACCCAAGAATCGGAGGCATCGTTGACCAGCGAGGTCGTTTCAAAGCTACGCGACGCCGGAGTGACCACAATTGTCCTGCGGCGGCCGACGAACGACTACGGTGGAGACATCGCAATCGAACTCCCCGCTCAATCACCAGACCACCCGATTGTCCCGTTGAAAATCTTGCAATCGCTCACGTATAAGACGGCCGTAAAAAAGGGGTACAATCCAGACGATCCGCCAGAACTCTCGAAACATGTCGAGTGGAGTGCACTGGGGTAGCGAGTCAGACCGGCGGTTTAGGCGAATAACGCATCTCAATTGTCAATGAGAGGCCAGCGGTGACGGAAGTCAGGGAACGCAGCTGAATTAAGCTTTGATCGATGCAGTAGTTGGAGGCTGTCGTTATATCATGAAGGTTAATCACAGTCCCGCTGTGAGACAGTAGTATGCAAATCACCGGATACGAACTGTTCGAAATCCCTCCCCGCTGGGTCTTCCTGAAACTAGAAACCAGCACTGGGCTTCTGGGCTGGGGTGAGCCTGTTATCGAAGGCAGAGCGAAAACAGTTCGAGCGGCAGTCGAGGAGATGCTGGATCAGTACCTCATCGGCAAGGACCCGTTTAGAATTGAGGATCATTGGCAAGCGCTGTATCGTGGCGGGTTTTATCGCGGCGGACCGATCCTGATGTCTGCCATTGCTGGCATCAATCAGGCACTCTGGGATATCAAGGGGAAACACTTCGGCGCACCTGTGTACGAACTGCTGGGTGGGAAAAGCCGCGATAAGGTTAGAGTGTATAAGTGGATCGGCGGTGACCGGCCGGAGGATGTCGCTGCAGAAGCGACGCGGTTGGCCGAGGCTGGCTACACCGCACTCAAAATGGATGCGACGAATCAGACCCGGTTCATCGAGACAAGAGCGTCGCTCGACGAGATCACAGAACGAATTCAGCACGTTCGAGCAGCGGTCGACGACCGAGTGGATATCGGGATCGATTTCAGAGGCCGAGTATCAAAATCGATGGCCAAGACCCTTGCTAACCGCCTCGAATCCGTCGAGCCGATGTTCATTGAAGAGCCAGTGCTTCCCGAAAACATCGAACACCTTCCGAACATCGCAGCCCAGACCCACGCACCTATCGCAGCAGGTGAGCGACTGTACTCGAGATGGGATTACAAGGATCTCCTCAAAACAGGGGCGATTGACGTGATTCAGCCCGATGTCTCTCACGCCGGCGGTATTTCAGAGATGGTCAAACTGGCTAACATGGCGGAGTCACACGACGTCGCCATTGCACCGAACTGCCCACTGGGCCCAATTGCGCTGGCTGCGTCGATCCAGGTCGATACGGTCGTTCCGAACCTGTTAGTCCAAGACCAGGGGTTCGACGTCCACTCTGAGACGACCAGTCCCGCACACGATCTGCTCAATTCGAACCCGTTTGCGTTCGACGACGGCTACCTGAAGACGCTGGACGGCCCGGGACTGGGCATCGACGTCGCGCTAGACGTGGTTCGGGAGAAGGCAGAAGCCGATCTTGACTGGCACAACCCGATATGGCGGCACGAGGACGGCAGCGTCGCCGACTGGTAACGATCGTTTCATAATAATAAAAACTTAAGCTATAGACGGGAGTAGTAATCTTATGCCCGATAAAACTGAGACAGCAACACTTTCGGCACCGATGAAGACGTTCGCAATCGTCGACGTGCTCAGAGACGCCGACGGGCCGCTTGGCGTCTCAGAGGTGGCCGAGCAACTCGGGTACACTCGGAGTACGACATACAAACACCTGAATACGCTGTTGCAGTCAGGCTACGTTACAAAGAGTACAGGGGACTATCAGCTGACGTTACAGTTTGCCGATATCGGCGAACACGTTAAATCTCAGGCACCCATCTACCACGACACGAAGCCCCAGATAGACCAGATATCAGCGACGACCGGCGAGTCTGCCGGACTAGTTATCAAGTGCGAAAAGCAGATTGCCGACGTCTATCATACCGGCGCTGACGACTCTCCGAGACACGTAAACTCCCCGTGTTTTCACTGCAGCGCTCCGGGAAAGGCAATCCTCGCAGCGACCGACCCAGAAGAGGTCGATGCTATTTTAGACCACGCCGGTCTGCCTGCAATGACCGAAAATACGATTACGGATCGCCAGACGCTCACTGCCGAACTCGACAATATCCGGGACCGGGGTATCGCGTTCGAGCGTCGCGAGCAGTATCCGGACGTAAACTGCGTCGCGGTTCCGATTCAGGACCAGTCCACAACCGCAGCCGTGTACGTGGCGGGACACGCTGAACGGCTGAGCGGGAAGCGGTTACAGGAGGATGTCCCCGGGATGATCCTGAGCGCCGTCAGGCAACTCAATGCGGAGCAGATCTGAGCTGATAGTTAGTCACTTCTGTTCACGGAGGCACTCTCAAGATAGCCTGGAATCGGCAATACTCGGTACAGTCTGAAATCAGCAACGCTCAGTACAGCCCCAGCAACGCCAGTCCTATCTGACTGACTGCAGTTTCAGCAATGCCATACACATCTCAACAAAAACTTTCATCCGAGATAGAGTATTTCTTTTAGCGAAACTATTTGAAAGCGGACCGCGAATCGCATAACAGCCGTACACTTATTATCCAGATTCAACCACCTGGACCCAGCCTCTCCCAAATATGCACATATCGTACTGTAGCGGTGCTTTCCGGGCCCCTCTTTTATCCGCTAGCCATTTTCACCGCTGTCGTTCAGTATGTCCCCGAGATCCCCACAGCTTTTCATAATGAGAAACAATTTCGCTGAGGTCCCTCTGTCTATTGGTCGAAACATTCAACTGTTGATGGATGGTGCGTTTCACTCACGGGGATACCTACAACAATGGATGCAATCGCTGTCAAGCGGGGGAAGACTCGGCCAGAACGCATCGACATCGAGCGCCCGGAACCGGACGAGGGAGAGGTGCTCGTGCGGACTCTCCGTGTTGGCATCGACGGAACGGACTTTGAGGTGCTATCGGGTTCACACGGCGAGTTTCCTGAGGGCAGCGACTACCAGATACTGGGGCACGAGGCCGTCGGCGTCGTCGAGTCATCGAACGGGACCGCGCTGAACGAAGGAGAGATTGTCGTCCCGACAGTCCGACGGCCCGCAAACACGTCGAGTCGATTCTTTGAGAACAACGAGCCCGATATGGCTCCACCAGGTGAGTATGTCGAACGGGGGATTGCGGGGGCGCACGGCTACATGGCCGAGTACTTCACTACACCCGCATCGTTTCTCGTTCCGATCCCGGAATCGCTGGCGGACGTCGGCTTTCTGGTCGAACCGATCAGCAATGCCGAAAAGGCACTCGAGCTGGCACAGCGTTCCAGGTCGACCTTCGAGTGGCAGAATTCTGCCGGACTCGTCCTCGGAAACGGACCGCTAGGACTGCTCACATTGGCGATGCTTGCGGACCGGTGTGACCGAACGTACTGTCTCGGCCGTCGTGAACGGCCGGACCCGACCATCGACATTATCGAGGAACTGGGAGCTACGTACATCAACTCTCAACAGACAGCTGTGGATGAAATCCCCGCAGTCCACGAGCCGATGGATCTAGTGTTCGAGGCGACGGGGCACGCAAAACACGCGTTTTCGACGGTCGAGGCACTCGGTGCGAACGGAGTCGGAGTCCTCCTCGGCATCCCGGAGGACTGGGAATTCACTGTCAATGGCGGGTCTCTCCACAGGCAGTTGGTACTTCAGAACAAAGCGCTGCTCGGGAGCGTGAATTCGAATGTCCGGCATTACAAACGCGCTCGTGACACACTTGCAGAATATCCGGACTGGTTCCTTGCGTCTATCATGACGACCCAGTGCTCTGTGTCGGAGTTTGCGGATGCATTCGAGGAGTCGCCGGATACTATCAAATCGTACATTGAGTTTAGCGCCTAGATAGTGGTATGCCGATTATATGTGCATATCTGTCCCAGAGAGTTTCATTTCCCCGGTATATGAGTATTAATAATAATTTTAATTGTCTTTTAGATAGGTATGGCCTATCCGTGGTGTTTTGAGGATATTTGCACCAACAAGGATTGTCATATGAGGATACTTTCCGCGCTTTTAGATGCAAATCTCCGCTAAGCAAGTTGAAATAAACGGACAAAATCAAAACGGTTTCCATACACGGTATCTGGATGCTGCTCCCCCTCAGAGCACGCTCGAAACAGTCGAAATCTCGTTACTGAAGGCACGGCTATACCCTCGTCCGTCTCCGAGAGTTCTTTCGAGGACTGACAATGTTGTTTCACCTCGTTGCCGCACGGATAGTGGATACGCCGCGCTGTGCTGCTCTGTCATCTCAAAATGTGAGCGAGGGAAACCAGTGCTTAAGATCTCCGCCCAACGCCGAACTCCAAGCTATCAGCCATCACCGAGGGGTTCTGGACCACGTAGCCACGACCGGTGACCTGCGAGGGACTATTCCGCCTGTCGACACCTTGGCAGGGACTGCTATCGCTCGCGCCAGTGACTACGTCTGGGAGTACTCATCAACCCATTCCTGCAACGTGATACCCATCGTTGACTGCGTAATCGCGTTCGAGGACGCGGAGTTTGCGCTCTTGACGAGCTCGGCTTCCAGTGTTCGCGTTGGAATCTCGCCGATAAAGTGCGGAATCGCTCGCTGGACCGCCAGCGGACAGCCCACCTCGTGAGCAAGCGCATAGCCCGACAGAGAGTGTGGGATCTCTTCGGTTGCGTATCTGGGGTCCGGGTCGAGCAGCTTCTCGTCCTCGACAAAGTCAACGTACTCATAACACTTTCCGACATCGTGGAGTAATGTCGCCGCGACGATGACGTCGATATCGGGGTCGGCCCCGTGGAACTCCTGCTGTTCGATAGCGGATTCCCGCGCAATTTTGGTGACACCGCGGACGTGCCTGACGTTGGTTACCTCGTGGATATTCCACGCATAGGGAATGTCCATAATGTCGCGCCAGCCGCCTCGGTCGAGCGCGAGTGTCCACGCTTCGATGACTTTGCTACGAAGGTCGTCCGATGAGATGTAATCGAGTTCCGGGAACGCCTGCGTGACCTGCTCCTCGTAATCGGGCATACTACCCCTCGTCCTTGACGAGCTGTTCCTGTCCGATAAACCGGGGCCGCTCGTCGATAGCCAGGAAGTTATTCACGTCTTCGCGGGCCGCTTTCGCCTTGCCTCTGTCCGGTGCGTAGTCCCGTGAGCCTTCACTGCCGAGCGCGTCGTATAGCTTCTCAATGTCGTCGAAGTAGAGTTCGGCGACACCGTCGAACTCGGCGTTTTCGGGGTCTGTTGGGATGACCGTGTTGTACTTGACGACGCCCTCGATTTCGCGGGCAATCGGTGTGTGGTTGGTCTGCCAGTAGTCGATGAACTCCTCGTGGGTCATGTCGTCCTGTCGGACGAGAAATGCCGAGTGCTTGTAGAGGCCGTCAGTGTCGCCATCGACCTCGTCTTTCTGCACGATCTCTTCGCCGATAATACGCGGCCGCTCCTCGACAGCAAGGAAATTATTCACGTCTTCGCGGGCCTTTGCGGCGATCTCCTTGGTAGGGTCATAGTCCCGGGAGCCGGGACTGCCCAGCGCCTCGTGCAGGTCGTCAAGCGTCTCGAAGTACAGCTCCGCCAGCCCGTCAAATTCGGCGTGTGCTGGTTCTGTTGGCAGGACTTGCTGGTAGCGAACCACGCCCTCGATGTCCTTTGCAATCGGCGTGTGATTGGTCTGCCAGTAGTCAACGAACTCCTCGTGAGACATATCGTCCTGTCTGACTAACAGGGCTACGTGCTTGTACATCATCAGCACATTTCTGACCTATGAGTATAAAAGCTAACGTTGTTTCCTGTCAGAGTTTTTAGGCCAGTAAAGATTAATGTATGCATGACGCCGAAGATTGAACCGATATGGAGGCAGTCAACCCGGCTACGGGCGAGCGGCTGGACGTGTACGACCCTGACGATGACGAGGCAGTCGAACGGAAACTGGACCGTGCCACGTCGACGTTCGAGGACTGGCGCGATGTCCCGTTGCGCGAGCGCGAGCAATTGCTTGTAAACGCCGGTGAGGTCCTCCGGGAGAACAAACAGCGGTACGCTGAGCTGATGACCCGGGAAATGGGCAAACCAGTCACACAAGCCGTCGCTGAAGTCGAAAAGTGTGCCTGGGCGTGTGACCACTACGCTGAATACGCACACAAGTATCTCTCCGAGGAACACCACCCCAGTCCACCGGGGACAGAAGTAAAGACAGTCCATGACCCGCTCGGACCGGTGCTTGCAGTGATGCCCTGGAACTATCCCTTCTGGCAGGTCATTCGCTTTGCTGCGCCCTATCTCACTGCCGGCAACGTTGGCCTCCTCAAACACGCCTCGAACGTTCCCGGGTGTGCGCTCGCACTGGAAGAAGTGTTTGCTGAAGCCGGCTATCCTGACGGCGCGTTCCAGACGTTGATGGTTGGCTCCAGCAACGTTGACGGCATTCTTGCAGACGACCGTGTCCGTGCGGCAACGCTGACCGGAAGTGGTCCCGCCGGCCGTGCTGTCGCCGAAACTGCCGGCAAACATCTCAAAAAGACTGTGTTGGAACTCGGTGGGTCTGACCCGTTCATTGTCCTCGACGACGCAGACCTCGATGCGGCCCTCGAAACTGGGGTGCAAGCACGGACACTGAACGGCGGCCAGTCGTGTATCGCCGCCAAGCGCTTTATTGTTCACACAGACGTCTACGATGAGTACGTTGATCGACTCGTCGCTGCCTTCGAAGACCTCACTGTCGGCGACCCGATGTCCGACGAAACTGATGTCGGTCCACAGGCCGACCCTGACCTCATGGCCGAACTCCACGAGCAAGTACAGGCCAGCGTCGACGCCGGTGCAACGCTGTTGACCGGGGGCGAGCCGCTTGACCGGACCGGCGCGTTCTACCCACCGACAGTACTGACTGATGTCCCTTCAGGATGCCCTGCTGACACAGAGGAGACGTTCGGACCAGTGGCGACCGTCTACGAGGTCGCTGATTCGGAGGAAGCGATCGCAGTCGCAAACGACACCCGGTTTGGCCTTGGTGCAAGCCTCTGGACAGCGGACCGAGACCGCGGCCAGCGGCTGGCACGAGATATTTCCGCGGGCTGTGTCTACATCAACGAAATGACCAAATCCGACCCGCGAGTCCCGTTCGGCGGCATCAAGGACGCCGGCTACGGTCGTGAACTCTCGGAGATGGGAATCAAAGAGTTTGTCAACAAAAAGACGGTCTGGGTCGAATAATCGCCGCGGTTGATACTGGCGGTACCTCTATTGCTGGCGTGCCCGGTTTTCACGTGCTGGCAGCAGCGTACGGTCGGTAGCGATCCGTGTGGCAAGACAAAGCTTCTTGTTTCAAGGGGCGTTATGAAGGTGCATGGAGTTAGCTATCCTAGGCGGTACTGGTGACATCGGTGAGGGACTCGCGATGCGGTTTGCCGCCGATACGGACCATGCGATTACGATCGGCTCGCGGGACGCTGCAAAAGCCGGCGAGCGAGCCAGAGCGTACGAAGAACGATTGTCCGAGCACGGTGTCGAGACTGAAATCGACGGCACGGATAATAGTAGCGCCACGGCCAGTGCGGACGTGGTTATTCTGGCCATTCCACCACATCACGTCGGCGATACAATTGAAGCACTCGCAGAAGATGACGTGCTCTCGGACCAACTGCTCATTAGCCCCGCCGTCGGAATGAGCGGCGATGGGGATGGACTTCACTACCGGCCACCGTCGACGGGGAGCGTTACCGAGTTTGTCGCGGAGCGAGCCCCCGAGTCTGTTCCAGTGGCTGGGGCGTTCCACAACCTTGCAGCGGACCGGCTGGCGGATCTAGAGGCCACGCTCGATGTAGATACGCTGGTGGTCGCGGACGACCCGGCGGTCAGTGAACGAGTTGTGACGTTAACTGCTGCCCTCACCGGCGTCCGACCGATCCCTGCTGGGCCGCTTTCGAACGCCGCGGAAGTCGAGAGTCTGACGCCACTGCTTATCAACATCGCTCGATACAACGAGGATATGCACGATGTCGGTGTGAGCTTCAGTTAGACTGGGTTGCGCTTCTGCTCTCCACCGCGATTCACGTAGTGTCGTCGTGAGGCTGATTGTGTGCTCGTCATTGCCTGTATCTGCAGACAGCCGCAACCAGATCAGGACTCATCTCATCGCGCGTTGTCGATTTCGTCGATCGCATCGGGGTTCTCGATACTCGAAAGATCCCCCAGTTCTGCGCCCTCGTAGACATTCTGAATGATGCGCCGCACAATTTTCCCGGACTGGGTCTCCGGAAATTCATCGACGAAGCGGACTTCACGCGGACGGAACGGCTTGCCAAGCGCTGTCCCGACCTGCGCGCGCAATGTCTCGCGAAGGTCCTCTGACTCCTCGTACCCTTCGTTGAGGATGACGTACGTGACGACCGCGGTCCCCTTCGTTTCGTCGTCCGCTCCGATCGCAACAGCGGCGTTGACCGCATCGTGTTCGATAAGTGCGCTCTCGACTTCGGCCGGGCCGACCTTCCGGCCGGCGACGTTGAGGACATCGTCCGACCGACCGTGTAAGAACCAGAAACCGTCCTCGTCTTTCTGCGCCCAGTCGCCGTGGTCCCACATATCCCCGAACCGCGACCAGTACTCCTCGAGGTACCGTTCGTCACCACTCCACAGCGACTTTGTCATCGACGGCGCTGATGATTGACAGACCAGGTACCCCTTCTCGTTGGCTTCGGCAACGGATTCCCCCTGTGCATCGACAACGTCGATGTCCATGCCGAGCGCCGGGCCACCGAGCGTCCCTGGCTTCAGCGAATGGAGCGGCGTCGGCTGGAGGAAACAGCCGAATATCTCCGTCCCACCAGAGATGTTCATAATCGGTGTCGTACCGCCGCCGACGTTCTCCAGAAACCACTCCCAGGAGTCCGGGTCCCACGGCTCGCCGGTCGAACCCAGCAGGCGCAGCGTCGAGAGGTCGTGGCCCTCCAGCCACTCGTCGCCGTGCTTCTGTAGCGCACGGATCGCTGTCGGCGAAATCCCGAACACCGACAGATTGTGGGTGTCGATCATTTCCCAGAACCGGCCCGGGTCAGGATAGTCTGGTGCCCCTTCATAGATGAAGACGGTGCCACCGTGGGCGTGATTGCCGATCAGCGTCCACGGCCCCATCATCCAGCCGATATCGGAGACCCAGAAAAACCGGTCTGCGGGCTTGTGGTCGAACGAAAAGAAGATTTCTTTCGCCGGTTGGACGAGCCCGCCAGCGTGTGTGTGGACGATGCCCTTCGGTTTGCCTGTTGTCCCGGATGAGTACAGCAGCATCGACTCGTGGTCGGCGGGGAGCGACTGGGTCTTGTACTCGTCAGATTGGGACCCGACTGCGTCTGCCCACCATTCGTCACGGTCTGAGTCCCACGAGCGGCCAGACTCCGTAGAACCAAGCCGATTATAGACAATGGTGTGTTCGACGTGGCCGGCCGCTTCGATAGCCTCGTCCGCGGCCGACTTTAGGTCGATCTCGCTGCCCCGGCGGTAGAAGCCATCACCGGTGAACAGGACTGAACACTCGGCGTCTTCGATGCGGGTTGCTGTCGCGTCGACCCCAAAGCCGGAGAAGATGGGGACGGCAATCGCACCGACTTTGAAACAGCCATACAGCAATGGAACGATTTCCGGTACCATCGGCATATACAGTCCGACGGTGTCACCGGTTCCGATACCGCGCTCTTCCAGTGCATTGGCGACGCGATTGGCCTGTTGGTGGAGCTCGTGATACGTGATCTCACGAACTGTCCCGTCCTCACCCTCCCAGATTGTCGCGACTGTATTTCGGTTCGCAGCGTCGGGGGCTGCATGACGGTCGACGACGTTGTGGGCGATGTTGAGTTCCCCGCCGACGTACCAGTCCGTGAACTGCGGGCCGTCTGTGTCATCGCGGACCTGCTCGTACTCCTCGTAAAACTCCAGGTCGAGATAATCGACTATCTCATCCCAGAACCAGTCCAGTCCGGATGCCGGTTCACCGTCGATATCGGTGACCGTCCGCCTGTGGAGTTCCTCGAAGTCCTCGATGCCGTGCTTTTGCATGAACGCGTAGACGTTGCTCTCGGTCACGAACGTCTCGCTCGGTTCGTACCGTACCTCGTCGAGTGCTGTGAGTGAATCTGCCATTGGGATTAGTGGGTGTGACGATGTCCAGAAGCTGTTCAGTTGCTGCAGTCGAGCTACCCTGTCTTGTAGACGCCGCGTGCATCCGCGACCTGTGTACCGTCTTCGGCGTACACTTCGACACTGACGACGCCAACATCACCACCGTGGCGAACCACGTCCGCTTCCGCTCGAAGGTCCCCTGTCCCGGCTTCGAGGTAATCGATTCGCATATCGATGGTCGGCACCGGCTGGTCGACGAGAGACACGAGAGCGGCCCCACCAACGGTATCAGCGAGCGTGAACGTAACGCCGCCGTGGGCCATTATCTGCTCTTCGTTCCACGACAGTTCTTCGCGCATTTCGATATGGCCTTCGGCGTGCCCGTTATCGACAGTGGTCATCTCGATATCGAGCAGGTCGGCAAACGGCATGTTCTCGAAGAATGCTTCGATGTCCATACTCATCAATTCGGTTCTTCACCTGGGGAAATAAGTATTGGTGTTCACAGGGACCCGGAGCACACGGTCGACACGCAGGGAGTCACTGGCGCTCGTGGTGTCTCAGCCTCTCCGGGTCAGACGGTATCTGACGGCCACCAGTTACCCGCATGGCTGCCAGCCCTAGCTGACCTGCGGCTGCACCTCTTCTCCGAGGCGTCGGATACACTCGGCCATCTCCTGCGTTCCGGTTCCGGGGTGGTACGTCCGGAAGATGAAGTGAATGTCGTCGCCCAGTGCCTCGCGGTACGATTCAAGTTCCTCCGTGACCTGGTCGGGTGTCCCGAAGATAGCCTGTTCTTTGAGTTCCTGCGTGCGTTCCTCGTCGAGTTCTGCAACCGTCTCGCCGGAGAATATCTCCTCGTACCGGCGCTGGATGTAGAGGTAGCCGTCTCGCATCTGCGCCCATGCGTCCTCGCGGGAGTCACCGACGAACCCGTGCTGGAGAACGTACACCTGAAAGTCGCCCTCGATATCCTCGTCGTCACGGACGCTTCGGATGTCTTCGACGCGCTTCCGGACGCCATCGACTGACAGCGACGACGGGGCACACCATGCGTCAGCGGTCCGGGCGGCCCGCCGGACAGCAGGTCGCGACGCCCCACCAAGCATGAGAGGAACGTCGTGTGCAGGTTTCGGTGTCACAGTGACGTCCGACGAGATGTCGTGGAATTCCGGCTCGTAGTCAAGCGGTCCGTCAGACCAAGCACCGCGAAGCGTATCGACCGTATCGGCTAGCCGTTCAGCCCGTTCGTCGTCGGGAATCCCGAAGGCGTCAAACTCTGAGACGTTGGACCCGATTGCCATCCCGAGCGTCGTTCGGCCACCGGCAATCTGGTCCACGGTTGCGATATCCTCAGCGAGCCGGATTGAATCATACAGCGGTGCGAGCGCGATACAGGACCCGATTTCGATGTTGTCAGTGACTGCAGCTAACGCCCCGAGTGCCGGTGTGACGCCCGACAGATAGTCGTCGTCAAGGAAGTGATGCTCTGAGACCCAGGCGCTATCGAGACCCGCGTTGTCGATAACTTCCCCCAGTTCGAGCATTTCGTCGTAAATCTCGCTGGTTTCGCGGTCATCGTCCGGGCGCTGCTGACAGGTAAACAGGCCTGTTCCCAGTTGCATAAATTTCCGTTACGGCGCGACCGACTTAACGGTAGTGGCACGCCAGCGACCAGACAATGCGTGAAATCGGCCAAGATGCCTGCCAGTCAGTAGTCTATCCGCGTAATCTCCGACACGGGCCATTCGCTGAGGATCTCAACGCCGTTCTTGCGGACAACGACCATCTCTTCGACGCGGACGCCCTGGCGCTCTGCGGGTTGCATCGTCTCGACAGCCATCGTCATACCCTCCTCGATTTCGATCGGGTGATCCGGTGAGAGTCCGCGCCAGATGAGCGGCGTTTCGTAGAGCTGCAGCCCCAGCCCATGCGCCCAGTGGTTGGTTGTCATCTGCCAGAACTCGTCGGCGTCGTACCAGTCCATATGCTCGCCGTCTCTGTCGGGGAAGCCCTTGCAGATCTCGTCGGTCGTGGCCCCCGGCTCGATCCGTTCGAGGACGTCATAGAGGTCGTCACGAGCTTTTTCGTAGGCATCTTTCTGCGCCTGTGTCGGCTCACCCATGCTGAACGTCCGGTAGTAACAGGAGCGATAGCCCAGATAGCCGATGTTGTAGAAATCCGCGTAGACGAGGTCGTTCGGCCGAATCATTCGATCGGTCGTGTTCGCCTGATGCTTCGGCCAGGTGTTTGGGCCGGAAGTCACGTAGCCACCCTGGGCCATTGCGCCGTGCCCCCAGAGCTCGCCGACTGCATCGCCCCACACTTCAGACTCGCGCTTGCCTGGCTTGGCACTCTCCGTAATCTTCTGAAAGCCTGCCTCACAGATGGCAGCGACCTGTCGCAGACACTCTATCTCGTCACGGGTTTTGGTCTTCCGCGCGTCGAGCATGATATCAGTCGCCGCGCTGGTGTCGACATCGACGCCGCGGTCTTCGAACTTCTCAATAAGCGTCCCGTTCCCCACGTCGATGCCCATCGGCTCCCGGTCGACACCGTACTCCTCCATGGCCGTGTACACCGTCTCCGCCATCTTGTCCTTGAGCCAGTCGCGTGCAGAAGCGCTGCCTGACGCCCGAGGAACATTGCCGAGTCCTGGACAGGCATACCGGATGTCGTCGAGCCAGGGACAGTTGAACCGCTGGTTTGATGCGTGATCCGCAGTGTCCCAGTGGACCACGTCGCCGTCTTCCGTCAGGAGCGTGTAGTGGTCTGCCCCACTCCCGCCGGTCATGGCCAGCCCAGT
Source organism: Haloarcula sp. CBA1127 (assembly GCF_001485575.1). Lineage (NCBI taxonomy): Archaea > Methanobacteriati > Methanobacteriota > Halobacteria > Halobacteriales > Haloarculaceae > Haloarcula > Haloarcula sp. CBA1127. Next base: position 130,535 of record NZ_BCNB01000001.1, on the reverse strand, counting down.
GACATACCGGACATTCGGGTCATTGATCAGCAACATCGACCCCAGTTCGGAGTCCTGCAATCGGTCGAGGGCTCGGTCTTTGCGCTCGCGTCGCATCCGCTTGACGTCGATCCGTTCTTCCCAGTCGACGGCCATGGTGCCACGCGTTCCTTCCATGAAGTCGCGCTCGTACATCACCTATGCGTACAGGCAGGTCCCTAATCAAACACTGGGTTCACTCTGGCCGAGACGAGACAGACGCGACTCTCACCGTACGCACGTCACACAGCGACGGCGGACCCGATGTATCAGAGCGAGTCGAGCCCGTTCTCTTCCCGGAGCGTGTTGATGTAGGACCGGAACCCGGATTCGAGGTCGTACTCGACCTCGTAGCCGAGGTCCTCCTGTGCGGCGGTCATATCGAGGTTCTGGGTCCAGGGGAGTTCGCCCTCATCAGAGACCGCAAGGTCGGCATCCGGGACGATTTCTCGGACAGCGTTGGCGGCTTCACGGATTGTCGCGAGGACGCCGCGGACGTTGTAGATGCGCTGGCTGAGGTCGTCTTCGTCGACAAACGTTGCCTTCCGGAACGCCTGTGCGATATCGCGTGCGTGTTGCCAGTCGATCACCTGGTCGCCGTATTCGACGCTAAACGGTTCGCCGAGTGCTGGTTTCTCGATGATGTTTGCGAGAAACGCCGACCCACCGGTTTCGCGGTAGGGGCCGTACGCCACAGTTGGACGGAGTCCAACGTGGTCGACCCCGTAATCCTCGTGATAGACACGGGCCTGATGTTCGTTGTACTCCTTGGTCGCGCCGTAGAGCGTATCAGGATAGACCAGTTCGTCCTCGTCGACATACTCGGCGGCGTAGTTGTGTGGCGGCGCGTACACCGCCGCGCTGGAGGCCCAGGTGACGCGCTCGATCTGGTCGTCGAGAGTGCGTGCGGCCTCAAAGACGTTGTTCGTCCCCTTGATATTGACATCGAGGCCAGCCCGCGGGTTGTCCCGTGCTGTGTTCGTCAGCAGTGCCGCAAGGTGAACGATATGGGTCGTCCCCGTCTCCTTGACAGCACGAATCACGTCCGTCGCCTCGGAGACATCACCGCGCCGGATGGTCACATCGTCGGCGACACCCAACTTCGAGAGGATGTGGTCGTCCGTCGAGAGGTCGTAGGCAACGACGTCGTGCCCGTGTTCGATGAGATCCTCGACGACATACGAGCCGAGGAAGCCGGTTCCGCCAGTGACGAGTACTGTCGTATCTGTCATTGGTATATCAATGTGTGTTGCGTAGTTGATTTATATTCTTTGCTAAACCGTGTCTGGGACCTCATTCGTGGAGCCCGCCGACTTCTTTGTAGAACGACGACTGGAGGGACTCGACCATCTCTTCGTCACGGTCGATGCGAACGTCGATAACGAAGGGGACATCGGCGCTGGTTCCTTCTTCAAGTGCCGCCGCGAGTTCAGCAGGCGTCACTGCCCGCGTCGCTTCAGCGCCGAACGCCTCGGCTGCTTTCACGAAGTCGGTGTCGTGGAACTCGACGCCAGCGATGTCGCCCTCCTCGTGTTGCATCTGACGAACCATCCCCAGGCTGGTGTCGTTGAGGACGACGAACGTGGGCGCGACGCCGTTCTCGACGGCTGTCTCCACGCTAGTCATCGTCATCGTGAAGCCACCATCGCCGGCGACAGCGATGATATCTTTCTCCGTCGTGATAGCGGCTGACACCGCGGCCGGTGTTGCCCACCCCATCGCGCCGACGCCACCACTCCCGTAGTAGGTCCCGGTGCCCGGTGTCTGAAGGTAGTTCAGCAACCAGAACCGGTTGTTCCCGGAGTCGGCGGTTACAATCGTTTCCGCATCAACGACAGCCTCGATTTCTTTGACTGCACGCTGTGGCTTGATCGGCGACGCATCCGACTCGCATTTGGGAGCATAGAATGACTCCTGCGCTGCGGCCGCACGGTCACGTGCCCAGTCGTTGCCAGCGCTCTCGGGGAGCTTCGCCGCCAGGTCATCGAGACTGTGTGCCGCATCACCGATGAGTGCCACATCTGCGGGGTAGACCCAGCCGGCGTTGCGTGTGTCGATATCTGCGTGGATGATGGTCTGTTCGTCAGGCCGGATGAACTCCGGGGACTGCCAGTTCGTGTCCATTGGGTTCATGCGACAGCCCACGACTATGAGTACGTCCGCTTCACTGACAACCTGATTTGCACCCTCGTGACCGAAGGAGCCAATAACACCCGCAGCCAGCTCGTGGGTTTCGGGGAACGTCGACTTGCCCAGATAGGAGGTCGTGACGACGGCATCAGTCGCCTCCGCGACAGTTTCGAGCTGGTCGTAGGCGTCGGCGGCGTGAACGCCGTTGCCGGCGATGATAACCGGCCGGTCAGCCTTGCTCAGCGCTGTAATCGCTGTCTTGACATCCTCGCGGGCCGGTCGCGATTCCCAGTTTTGTACCTGATCGTGGCCGTCCCAGACCGGCGGGATCGGATCTTCGGGCATCTCCTCGGTGACGGCGTCGCCGTCGAGGATGATTGCCGTTGGCCCCGGCCGGCCAGCAGTCGCGTGTTTGAACGCGAGCTGGAGGCTTCGTACTGTCTCCGTTGGTGAGCGCGGGAACCAGTTTTCCTTGGTGTAAGCATCGAGCGCAGACGGAAGGTCCAATCCCCCGTAGTCACCGCGAGCCTGCTGGTACGGCGCGAGCGTGGAATAGTCGCCACGCTCGCTGGCCTCGGTAATAACGACCATCGGTGACGAAGCGAGCTTGCCCTCCATCTGGCCGATTGCGCCGAGGCTGCCGATCCAGGGGCCTTGCCCCGCGAGGACTCCGGGGTTGCCGGTGAGTCGCCCGTGCATTTCGGCCATGACGCTGGCTTCACGCTCATCGCGTGGTCGGACCATCTCGACGTCAGCATCCGGGACGTGGTCAAGGATCTCGATGGCACGACCACCGGGATATCCGAAAACGTACTCGACGCCTTGTTCGTCCAGTTCTTCGACAAGGCGCTTTCCTGTTTCAGTCATGGGTAGTGAATTTGGGTGTCATTATCGATTGTCGCGTTACGTCCCACTGTGGGTAACTCCCAAGATATAGAGTTTGGGGTGCAACGTTGCAGCAGTCACGATTGAATAAGCGGATACTCGGAGCCCTGTGAACCCAACTGTCTTGCTGTGGCGTTCAAGTAAGTCGATTATGCTACAGTGCCTGTTTCCACTCTCTTCAATCGCTCTACTGTCCGTGTTCTGTGGTGTTCCACACGAAAAGCGTTCTAATAGTTGGGACAAAATATATTCCAGAACTGCAGCTATAATTCTATGGTAGTATTACTACAATATTTTGTCTATATGCCCATTATAGACACTCTGGACGCCTTCTCGTCTTCTGGGCGGTAAGGCTACATTTCGCAAGTTCGGATACAGTCGATGATGGATTACATCGTTACTGCTGTAACAGATATCGGTCGTGGGGCTGAGATAGTGTTACAATCATATGACTGTAACAGCAGCTGTGCCTACAGAACAACTTTGTGAAATAACCACAGTTTTCTAGCATATACCGTTACGAATAGGGTCTATCTGTGGTAGAACTCTCTATTCTTCAACGTTGCAATTACAGTGAGGGTTTCGGGGGAGTCAATGACAGGTGGCATTCCGCGATCGAACTACGCAGGAACGGTCCGAGTGGGCGCCGCCAGTCTACCGTTCTAATAATTCGAACCACCTAACTCTACAATTAGTTTATATATTAGCGGGGTCTAAGCGGCCGCCTGCCTGGGCGGAGGTGACAACGGAACTCCGGATCTGAGGCTGTCTCCCGGTTCAAGAATCGTCCGCCTCACACTCGGTGTCGGCGGTCCAGCACTGGCGATCGATGTGACGCTCGAATGGGCATCCGCATCTCGGATAGCTGTGCCTATGAGGGGCAAGAGTGCGCTGTAGGGACCAGCGGGCACGGACGACGCCCTGTCACTGGCGCCGTTCGTATGGTTCGAACGAGTGGCGGCACGGACGCAACTGTGGGGAAAATACAGGCAGTTCAGATGCGAGTCTTCTGAACATCGGTGTGGTCGGTGTCCAATAGGGCTCGCCCGCGGTCAGCGACAGTAGAGTACGGTAAGCGCAGCAGCCGGAGTGTTTTCTGCATCCAACTCAGGTCCTCTCCGGATTTGCTTCGTCTCTGCGTGGAACCGCTACGGTTCATAATAACGTTTATCACGAAAGATTGTGTCATGGGGAGTGTTGCGATGCACGATACAGTCAGCCGTCGAACTGTCATGAAGAGCATTGGTGCCGCAGGCGCTGTCGGACTTGCAGGCTGTTCGACAGACGGTGGTAGTAGTGGTAACACCATCAGCATGGGCATCCTAATGGGGGTAACGGGTGGGTTGTCCGAAGTGGGCCCCGCAATTCGGGATGCAGCAGAACTAGCTGTAAAGGAGGTCCGAGACGCGGACAACGGGTTCTCAGTCGATACGCAGTTTGAGAATACTGAGACCAAGCCGAGTCGGGGCGTGAGCGGTGCAGAAGCACTCGTGAACGGTGGCTATCCGATGATTTGTGGGGGACTAGCGTCATCAGTGACACTGCAGGTCGCAGAGAACGTCGCAATTCCGAATCAGGCGGTGATGTGCTCACCATCGGCGACATCGCCTGATGTCTCCTCACTGGAAGATAACGACTTCGTGTACCGGACGCCACCGACGGACAAGTTGCAGGGATCACTGCTGGCACAGATAGCGGCCGAACGGCTTGAGAAGGAGAGCGCAGCTATCCTCTTTCTCAACAATGCGTACGGGAACGGCCTGTCAAGTGGATTCACGAAGACGTTTGAGGAGGAGTACGGTGGTGAGGTCCTGGACCAGGTCTCATACTCGGCGGGTCGCTCTTCCTACACGTCACAGTTGCGGAACACGCTTGACGGTGACCCAGGGACGCTCGTGATCATCGGCTACCCCGAGAGCGGGAACAAAATCTTCCGGAACTTCTACGAGAACTTCGATCGAGCGGACATGGATATTTTGGTCCCGGACGGACTCAGGGCCGATGACTTGCCCGGGAACGTGGGCCACGACATGACAAACGTCCGCGGGACCAATCCATCGTCGGCCGGGCCGGGAATCGAGTACTTCAGATCTGCGTACGAAGACGAGTATGGTTCTGCACCGGGGCCGTTCAATCAGCAGTCGTTCGATGCTGCGGCAGTCCTCATGCTGGCACGCGCGGCGGCCGGTGAAGATGACGGGACTGCAATCCGGGATCAGATGCGGGCGGTTACAGACTCCGGTGGCGAAGCAGTCGGACCTGAAAACCTGGGCGAAGGCGTTTCGCTGGCCGCCGACGGAAACGAAATCAACTATCAGGGCGTCTCGGGCCCAGTCGAGTTCGACGACAATGGTGACCTGGCCAGCGCCGTGTACAATTACTTCAGGTACACAGAGAACGGCACGGAGAATATCGAGCAGGTGGAAGTGTAACGAGAACACTGCGGGCTTCCCCACTCTGGATTACGATTACCCTGCAGATACGGCAAACTGGGTGGCTTTTGTGCCATAGCCGTCACTCAGGGAGAGGCTATTCGTCATACTCTCTAGCAGAGCTGGTGTCATAGTCACTCTCGCACAACCCAAAGACTATAATCAAATACTGTTATACTTATGAACTGATGTCTCAGTACGCAGCACGCGTCGAAGAGATGGATATCAGTGGCATCCGAGAAGTCTTCGAAGCGGCAGGCGAAGACGCAATAAATCTAGGTCTCGGTCAGCCTGATTTCCCAACTCCAGAACACGCTCGGGAGGCAGCGATGAGTGCGATTCAGGATGGGATGGGTGATTCATATACGTCCAACAAGGGGATTCCAGAACTCAGAGAGGCCATCAGTGACCGCTATGCAACTGATAACGGTCAGGACATACCGCCCGAAAACATCATCGCCACTGCCGGCGCAAGCGAGGCGATTCACGTCGCAATCGAAGCCCACGTCCAGCCTGGTGACGAAGTGCTCTGCCCCGACCCCGGGTTTCTGGCCTATGAACAACTGGTGCTACTCGCCGGCGGCGAGCCAAAGCGGGTCGAACTCAGAGACGACCTGACCCTCGACCCCGCTGCTGTCGAGAACGCCATCACTGATAACACGTCGCTGTTTATCGTTAACAGTCCTGCAAACCCAACCGGTGCAGTGCAATCGAAGCGAGACATGGCAGAGTTCGCGCGGATAGCGGATGAACACGAAGTCATTTGCCTCTCCGATGAGGTCTACGAGAAGATCGTCTTCGATGGTGAACACCATTCTCCGGCGGAATTCGCCAGCTCCGATAGGGTAATTCAGGCCAGTGCGTGCTCGAAAACGTACTCGATGACAGGGTGGCGGCTCGGCTGGGTGGCGGCCAGTTCGGAGCGAATCGAACGGATGCTCCGGGTGCACCAGTACGTGCAGGCGTGTGCCAGCGCCCCCTCACAGTACGCTGCCGAAGCGGCGCTTACTGGTCCACAGGAACCGGTGAGAGAGATGGTATCGGCCTTCGAAGAGCGTCGAGACGTCCTTCTCGATGGGTTAGCGGATATCGGCCTTGACACGCCAGTGCCGAAGGGAGCGTTCTATGCGATGCCCCACGTTCCGGACGGCTGGACCCAGAAGATGCTGGACAACGACGTTATCGTGGTTCCCGGCGAAGCGTTTGGGCCGAGTGGCAAGGGGCAGGCGCGCATTTCGTATGCCACGAGCACGGCTGAACTGAAAGAGGCGCTGGAAGTGATGCGAACGGTCACGAACTCTCTGTAGCGCACCAGCAGGGACTCGCGACTGACTGTTTCGTCCGGCAAGCGGTTTCATATTCGGCATCCGATGAGCGGTGTCATATTTCTCGTCGCGGGCGTATGCGTACGCAATAGTCCACCGAATCCTGCTATCGACACCTGCGACTGCAAAGCCTATCTGATCTATCTGTCACGTCTAGTAGTGTCAACCGGTACCGTGTGTAACACTAGCATGAAATTGGCGCATATCTTCGGTTCCCTGGGATTCTATGACGATTTTACATCAAGATTTTTAACACTGGGTACAGAGCACCAAAGTATGGCGGCACGAGACTACTACAGCCGTGGACAGAATCTGGTATACAACCGCCCAGTACTCGTTATCTTCGCAGTTATCGGCGTGTTTCTCGTATTCGACATCTTTCGACAGGTAGGCACTGGAACAGTTGCCATCACAGACCTCATGAGTTATCTCTGGAACGGACTGGTGCTGGGAATGTCGCTTGGACTGGCCGGTGTCGGCCTCTCGATGACATACAGTATCCTCAATTTTGCGAACTTTGCCCACGGTGACTTGATTACGAGCGGTGCGTTCGCCGGCTGGGCGACGGCGTTTCTGATTGCCGGACTCGGAGAGTTCTCTGTCGAATCGCTCATTCTTATCGGCGGCCCAATCGCAGTCGGCTCGAATGACCTCGGAATAAACGTCGTCAATACCCCACTGGCGCTTCTGGCTGGCTTACTCGTCGCCGCGGTCCTGACAGCCGCCCTCTCGCTTTTGCTGGATCGAATCGTGTTCAGACCGATGCGCAGTGCCGACGGCGTGACGCTGATGATCGCCAGCGTCGGCGTCGCACTGTTCCTTCGTAACCTCCTCACCTTTTCGTTCCTGACCGACAGTCGTGGGCTGACAGGCGGCAACGTCCCTCAATTTACTGTCGCGGGCGTCACGTTCGGCGGACACCAGATTACGCTGGTCGTCGTCGCCGCACTCCTGATGCTCGGCACTCACATTCTCCTTCAGTACACGAAAATCGGCACGGCGATGCGTGCAATGGCTGCGAACAAAGACCTCGCAAAAGTCACGGGCATCCCAACGGAGCGCGTCGTCAAACTCACGTGGATTATCGGCGGCGGGCTTACCGGGTGTGCAGGCTTTCTTATCGCACTACAGCAGGGGACGCTTACAGTGACAATGGGGTGGGACCTGCTGTTACTGGTGTTCGCAGCGGTCATCCTCGGCGGTGTCGGTTCGATCTACGGCGCCATGGTCGGCGGCGTCATTCTCGGCATCGCGAGCCGACTCGCGCTCGTCTGGATTCCAGCCAGCTTCCTGCTGGTTGCGGCGTTCGTCATCATGATCGTCATGCTGCTCGTGCGTCCATCGGGGCTGTTCAGTGGGAGGACGACGGCATGAGTACGGGCTCCATTCAGGCGCGGGCTGAGGGCTGGCTTGGCAACAACGACGTGCGCTTGCTCATCGCTCTGGCACTCGCTATCGGGGGATTGTACGCGCTTTTCAGTGTCGTGCTTGGATTCCAACTGAATGGTACAGTCAACACGCTTCGTCGTGTCGCGTTCCTCTCAGCGATCTATGCCATGTTAGCGCTCGCACTGAACCTCCAGTGGGGATACGCGGGCCTGTTCAATCTCGGAGCGGCCGGGTTCATGGCCATCGGTGTGTACACAATGGGGATACTGACCGCGCCAGTGACGGCCAGTCCGCCCGGCTTCGGGCTGCCGCTCCCGGTCGCGATTGTGGGTGCTATCCTCGTGACTGGGGTCATCGGCGGCCTCGCAGCGTTGCCTGCGATCCGACTTCGCGCCGATTATCTTGCGATTGTCACTGTCGCGTTCTCGGAAATCGTCCGCCTCACACTCCGTGCGCCGGAGTTTGCGAACACTCGCATCGCCGGCGTTGCATTCGGAACGGGCGGTGCGACGGGGCTGTCGTTGCCATCGAACCCGATCCGGATTCTATTTTATACGGATCCGGCCGCAACAGCCCCAGCGCCAAATGCTCTAGGTGCGGCGATATTCAGTGCCGTGGAACCGCTGGGAATCGAGGAGACGCTGGTCATCGGCTGGGCGTACGTCGTTGTGTTATGTCTCTGTCTCGGCCTCCTGTACTGGCTGATGATCCGCATCGGGAAGTCACCCTTCGGACGGGTGCTCAAGAGTATTCGCGAGGACCAGCAGGTCACGCAGGCGCTGGGAAAAGACACGCGCCTGTTCAAGATCAAGACGTTCGCGCTCGGCTGTGCGCTTATGGGCCTGATTGCTATCTTCTGGCGTCTCTCCGGGGGCTATGCATCGCCACGGATGTTCAAGCCGATACAGACGTTCTACATCTTCATTGCGCTGTTTATCGGCGGAACTGGCTCGCCAACGGGGAGTATCGTTGGCGGTGCTCTGTTCGCGAGCCTGCTCTTCGAGGGCCCCTCGTTCATCCGTCGGGTGGTGGCGGAGTACCTCCAGCTCAGCAACGCTCCCGATACGCTTGTCAGTGCCCTCGCCGAGTTAGGAACCCTCGATGTCACGCCGCTGCTGGCGTACTCCGTGCAGGACGTGAGCATTTCGGCTCTCAGACTCATGCTGCTCGGTATCGTTCTGGTGTATCTCATGCAACGGCACCCGGATGGGCTGCTTGGCCATCGAAAAGCAATCGCATCGAGCGTTGAACTCTCACAGCAGGCGACTCGCGAGGACGATAATGAGTAAGAACGGACACTCAGCACGGAGCGATCAGACCCAGAACGGACAGCAAGAGCAGATACTCAAAGTGGAAAACCTGCGGAAGACATTTGGTGGTATTACCGCTGTCGCTGACGTCTCTTTCCACGTCGAAAAGGGGTCGATCACTGGTCTGATCGGTCCGAACGGTGCCGGCAAGTCGACGACATTCGACCTGATTACCGGTGTGCAACGTCCAGACGGGGGCGCAGTCGAGTTCAATGACACGGAAATAACGGGGTATCGGTCAGATCAGGTCGCAAATCAGGGCCTCGTTCGGACCTTCCAGATAGCACGAGAGCTATCAGAGATGACCGTGCTTGAAAACCTGATGCTAGCACCACAGAACCAGGCCGGCGAAGCAGTTTGGCGAGCGGTCCTCCCGCGAGCCAGGGCACAGGTCGTCGAACAGGAAAAAGAACTTCGAGAACAGGCCTGGGAGATGCTCGAACTGTTTGAGATTGAGCACGTCGCGCACGAATCTGCCGGAAATCTCTCAGGTGGCCAGCGGAAGCTGCTGGAGATGGCGCGCGTGCTCATGACTGATCCCGAGATGGTGCTGCTGGATGAACCGCTTGCGGGAGTCAACCCAACACTCGAGGAGAAACTCATTGACCGGCTGCATACGCTCAAAGAGCAGGGTTACACCTTCCTCTTCGTCGAACACGACATGGACGTTATCATGAACAACTGCGATACGGTCATCGTGATGCATCAGGGGAGTGTTCTTACAGAGGGGCAACCAGACGCAGTGAAAAACAACGAAAAAGTGCTTGACGCATATCTCGGGGAAGAGGTGAAAATATGAGTCTGCTGTCAGTACAGCAACTTGACGCCGGGTACGGTGACCTGCAAATTCTCACAGATGTCGACATGGAAGTTGGACAGGGTGAGTACATCACCATCGTCGGCCCGAACGGTGCGGGCAAGTCCACGGTAATGAAATCAGTGTTCGGACTGACGACGTACATGGGGGGTGAAATCATATTCGGCGACAGGGATATCGCCGGCGAACAACCGGAAGATATCATCTCATATGGGCTGAGCTTCGTTCCTCAAAGCAACAACGTGTTCGAGCCACTGACCGTCACGGAGAACCTCAAGATGGGTGCATACACGCTGGATCAGTTCCCGGAGGACCGGCTCCAGGCCGTTTACGACCGGTTCCCGATACTGGAAACGCGGTCAGGACAGAAGGCGGGCACCCTCTCAGGAGGGCAGCAGCAGATGCTGGCGATGGGACGTGCGCTCATGCTCGACCCTGATCTGTTACTGCTTGACGAGCCCAGTGCAGGCCTCGCACCGGACCTCGTCGACGAGATGTTTGACCGCATCGACGAGATCAACGACGCCGGAACCGCCGTCCTCCTCGTCGAGCAAAACGCCAAAGAGGCATTGCGGCGGTGCGACCGTGGCTACGTCCTTGTGCAGGGACAGAATCGACACGAAGACAGTGGTGAAGCACTTCTCAACGACCAGCAGGTTCGCGAGGACTTCCTCGGCGGGTAACTCCTGTGCCCACCACTGGCTGGTGACTACGCTTTGCAACGGGCATACCATCTACGTGTGATACTGTACAGGCCGTTGAGCCCGTGACGGTGACCATAGTCAGCGAACATCTTTCCACACTGCAGCCCGACTCCAGCGAAGTTACTGATAGTTAAATACATATAGTTCTTAATAGCTACTCGTAATATCTTTCCGCCGGCAGAAATGTCTGAAAGTCGACTGTCTCGACATCTTTTCAAAACATATAATATAGATATAGTAACAAAACAACTGTCACTTACTGCTGCACTCACGCCACTTTGGGCCAGTGGCTGCCACCGTTACCACAGGCTAGCTACTGTGGCGTGTGAACGGGTGTCGCACAAACAATAAGTATCTACCATGTTAGTTTCGATATATGCATCCGGGCTTGAACCCTATCGCCTGCCCTGCAGGTCAGCTGTCCCGGCAGTTAATGGATTGGGCACTGCCCTCTTCCACAGCTACATTCTTTACATTTTCGACATTTAAACTGGCGTAGACTGCCAGCGCACAGTTCGTCCCTGTGCCTGGTGGAAAACGCCAGCCTTGAACACGCTCGGGGAGCCGTACTCAGCGGCTGTTCGGGTTATCAGGGTCTGTTGAGGGAGTGTCTGTCAAATACAAAAAACATCATCGAAAACAATGAACATGAAAAACGAAGCAGGAAGCAAGGACGTGCCAGCGACCGTCAGAGAAGACTCGGATCTAGTCCAGGTACTGGATGCTGAAGGCAACGTCTTACCACAGGCGTCTGTTCCGGATATCTCAGACAGGCGGTTACTTGAGTTGTACGAGACAATCAAGCTCGCTCGTCACTTCGACCAGCGGGCGATCAGCTTCCAGCGACAGGGGCGGCTGGCGACGTACGCACCAATGACCGGGCAAGAGGGGTCACAGGTCGCCACGAGCCTGGCACTTGCCGAGCAAGACTGGTTGTTCCCGACCTACAGAGAGCACGCGGCGAAGTACGCCCATGGAATGGACCTGACGTCCCTTTTCGAGCCACTGAGAGGCTATCGAGAGGGATACGCGATCCCGGACGACGTCAACGTGATGCCGGAGTATATTCCGATTGCAACGCAGGTTCCACAGGCCATGGGGATGGCGTGGGGACACAAGCTACAGGGCAAGACCGACACGGCTGTCCTGTGTCACCTCGGTGACGGTGCGACCTCCGAAGGAGACTTCCACGAAGGACTGAACTTCGCCGGGGTGTTCGACGTCCCTGCTGTATTCGTTTGCAACAACAATCAATGGGCGATTTCGGTCCCCCGCGAGCGACAGACCGCGAGCGAAACTATCGCTGAAAAGGCACAGGCATATGGTATCGACGGCGTTCGAGTCGACGGGCTGGACCCGCTGGCGGTCTACAAAGTCGCCAGTGAGGCGCTGGAAAAAGCCCGGAATCCGGGCCCCGGGGAGCTACGCCCAACCCTTATTGAATCCGTCCAGTATCGCTTCGGTGCGCACACGACCGCGGATGACCCGTCTGTTTACAGAGACGAATCGGAGGAGGAGGTCTGGCGGGACCGCGACCCGGTGGACCGCATCGAAACGTATCTGTACAACGAGGGCATCCTCGACTCCGACCTCGAGAGTGAGATCCAAGACCGAATCGAACAGGAAGTCAGCGAGGCGATAGAAACGGCGGAGCAGACGGAGACGAGTCCGGACAATATCGTCGAGCACGTGTACGAGGACGTTCCAGCGCGACTCGAAGAACAGCGGGACGAATTGAACCGGCTGCGCGAAAAGTATGACGACGGCGCGTTCTCGGAGGTGCTGGAATGAGTTCGACAGCCAGCACGCAGACGGGCCAGAAAGCACAGAGCCTCACGCTCGTGGAGGCGATACAGGACGGATTGTACACAGAAATGTCACAGGACGATACCGTCGTCGTTCTGGGCGAAGACGTCGGGAAGAACGGCGGTGTTTTCAGAGCAACCGACCAGCTGTACGAAGAGTTCGGCGAAGACCGCGTCATCGACACGCCACTGGCCGAAGCCGGAATCATCGGGGCTTCGATTGGTCTCGCACAGACCGGCATGAAGCCTGTTCCCGAGATGCAGTTCATGGGCTTCATGTATCCTGCCTTCGACCAGATTGTCAGTCACGCTGCCCGCCTCCGGAGCCGCAGTCAGGGGCAGTATTCAGTGCCGATGGTGATACGGGCTCCATACGGTGGTGGCATCCGGGCCCCAGAACACCACTCCGAGTCAAAGGAAGCGTTCTTCGTGCACGAGCCCGGCCTCAAGGTCGTCTCGCCGAGCACGCCCTACGATGCGAAGGGACTTCTGGCGGCGTCCATCCATGACCCGGATCCAGTCATCTTCCTTGAGCCGAAGCTGATCTACCGTGCCTTCCGTGAAGATGTCCCGACGAAACCGTATGAAGTGTCGCTGAATGAGGCCGCTGTCCGGCGTGAAGGGAGCGATATCTCAGTCTACACGTGGGGCGCGATGACTCGGCCGGCACTGATCGCTGCGGAGAACCTTAGCCAGTCACATGGCATCGATGTCGAAGTCATCGACCTGCGAACCCTGTCACCTCTCGATATAGAGACGATCACTGAATCGTTCAAAAAGACCGGGAGAGCCGCGATTGTCCACGAAGCACCGAAGACTGGCGGATTAGGGGCGGAAATCGCAACGACGATTCAGGAAGAAGCACTCGTGCATCAGGAAGCGCCAATTAAACGAATCGCTGGCTTCGATGCTCCCATGCCGCTCCATTCGCTGGAGGATTACTACCTGCCACAGGCGGTCCGTATTCAGGACGGCATCCGCGAAACAGTCGATTTCTAACATGGTACGCGAATTCGAACTCCCCGATGTCGGTGAAGGCGTCGCCGAGGGAGAACTGCTTCGATGGCAGGTCGAGCCGGGCGACTCAGTTTCGGAAGACCAGCCAGTAGCGGAAGTCGAGACCGACAAAGCCGTCGTTGACGTCCCGTCCCCCGTCGACGGTGTTGTCGAAGAACTCCGTGCCGCGGAAGGAGAGATAGTCCCAGTCGGTGATGTGATTATCGTCTTCCGGGTCGAGGGTGAAGACGAACCGGACGGAACTGAAACAGCGCCGACAGACGACACCACTGCGGACAGCGGGCACCAAACCGACGAGGAAGCACCAACACAGCCAGCCGAAGACGCGCAGTCAGAACCAGCGGTGACACAGCGCGTCCAGGTCGCCGCTCCGCCGTCTGTACGGCGTCTGGCCCGCGAACTGGGCGTCGATATCTCCAGCATTGCGGACTCGTCTCTGGGACGCATAACCGAGTCGGATGTTCGCGCGCACGCGAACACGGACTCTCACTCCTCAAGTCAGGAGCAGTCAAACCAGCAGACCGCTGCTGCAGAGCGACAAAAACAGCAGGCAACTTCGACGCAGTCTGTCAGCTCAGTTCAGGCGAGAGAAACGGCAGACAGGGAGACAACGGTGGCCGTCCCGAAAACCAGACACGTCGCAGCGAAGGAAGGGATCGATCTCGATACTGTCCCCACTGATGAGCGAAAAGACGGAGAACCCTTTGTCACGCTCGAAACGGTCCAAGAGTATGCCGAGGCACAACAGCAGGCACAGAAAACGGATCGAGAAGCGGTAGCTGAGAGGGCAGCGGCAGACGAGCCAGCGCGCCCTGAGTCTCGGAAGCCGTACAAAGGAATCAGGCAGACGATTGGCTCGGCGATGACGTCGTCGAAATATACGGCCCCACACGTCACTCATCAGGACGAGGTCGATGTTACTGCGCTGGTCGACGCTCGTTCGACGCTCAGACAGGAGGCCGAGGAGCACGATATCCGACTGACGTACATGCCGTTCGTGATGAAAGCGTGTGCCGCGGCTCTGCAAGAGAACCCACAGGTGAATATCTCCCTCGACGAAGCAAACGAAGAAATCGTCGAAAAGCAGTATTACAACATCGGTGTCGCAACGGCAACTGATGACGGACTGCTGGTTCCCGTTGTCGAGGATGTCGATGCGAAAGGCCTGCTCGAAGTCGCATCGGAGACCAACGAAAAAACCCAGAGAGCGAGGGAACGGAGTCTTTCGCCCGAGGAAATGCGTGGCGGGACGTTCACTATCTCGAACATCGGCGGGATCGGCGGGGAGTACGGAACACCGATCATCAATCAGCCGGAAAGCGCCATCCTGGCACTGGGAGAGATCAAAAAGAAGCCACGGGTCGTCGAAGCCGATGGTGAAGAGACGATAGAACCTCGCCACGTCATGACACTCTCCCTGTCGTTCGACCATCGAGTGCTCGACGGCGCAGACGCCGCACGGTTCACGAACTCCGTACAGAAGTACCTGCGAAATCCAAACCTGCTACTACTAGAATAATGGTCGTCGGAGATGTCACTACCTCGACTGACGTACTGGTTATTGGCGCGGGCCCCGGCGGATACGTCGCCGCAATCCGTGCTGCACAGCTCGATCTCGATGTCACGCTCGTTGAAAAGGGTGAGTATGGGGGTGCCTGTCTCAACCGTGGCTGTATCCCCTCTAAAGCGCTGCTCAACGGTTCAGAACTGGCCTCAGAGGCGGGCCAGGCGGAGGAACTGGGGATTTACGCGGACCCAACAGTTGCGCTCGACGAGATGATGAGCTGGAAAGACGGAATCGTCGACCAACTAACGAGCGGTATCGAGCAATTATGTACGGCAGCCGGCGTGAATCTGATGAAAGGAACAGCCGAATTTGCTGCTGAAAACAAGATCAGAATCGTCCATCAGGGTGAGGGACAGGGATCTGAATCGCTGAAATTCGAAAACTGCATCATCGCAACGGGGTCTAGGCCGATTGAAATTCCGGAGTTCGACTTTGATGACGAGCGTATTGTCTCGTCAGATGGTGCTCTGAACTTCGAAACGGTACCTGACGAACTCGTAATCGTTGGTGCCGGATACATCGGTATGGAGCTAGCAACAGTCTATAGCCGACTTGGGAGCGACGTGTCGGTCATTGAGATGCTAGAGCAGGTGCTTCCCAGCTATGAAGGAGACATTGCCTCGGTAGTCAGGAAGCGAGCAGAGCGTTTCGGTGTGGATTTCCATTTCGGGTACACCGCAGACAGGTGGGCAGCGTCGGATGGTAAGGCCGTCCTGACTGCTGTCCCCGCAGACGAGGCAGCGCATGATAGCGAGATAGAACTCACTGCTGACAGAATACTTGTCGCCGTCGGAAGACGCCCGGTGACTGAAACGCTCGGTATCGAAGCTGCCGGCGTCGAAACCGATGCTCAGGGGTTCATTCCAACGGATAGCAGATGTCGGACGAACAAGGAGCACATTTTCGCAGTCGGCGACGTTGCGGGTGAGCCGATGCTGGCACACAAGGGCTCGAAAGAGGGGGAAGTTGCAGCCGAAGTAATCGCCGGCGAGCCCGCCGCAGTCGATTACCGTGCACTCCCGGCTGCGGTGTTCACCGATCCGGAAATCGGAACCGTCGGGCTGACCGAGGACGAAGCAACGAACGAGGGTGTTACTCCCGTTACAGGTGAGTTCCAGTTCCAGGCGTCCGGACGGGCACTCACAGCAAACCGGACAGAAGGCTTTGTCCGAATTGTCGCTGCAAAAGAAACTGAACGTGTGATCGGTGCACAGATCGTCGGCCCGGAGGCATCAGAGTTGATTGCAGAAATCGCAGCCATGATCGAAATGGGGGCAAAGCTCCAGGACATCGGCTCCACCGTCCATACGCATCCAACATTAAGTGAAGCGGTAATGGAAGCCGCACAGAATGCGAGAGGGAAAGCGATCCACAGACAAAACTGACTTGTCGATATTGACGACTCAGAAACTGGACTTGCGACCAAAACCGGCGAATCCATACACAGGTCTGGCCTACCCGATACTGTTTACTGAAACGAACCAACACCTTGAGAACAGAAGGTTCGCTGAGCGACCGCTATGTTCTTTTGTGGGTATAGGCCGGAGCCAGTCTCCAGCGTCGGACGCCAGATACGTTTCAGATTCAGTCGTTCGCGACCGTTTGGCTTGCAGCACCGTCACTGGCACTCAGCTTGTTCTCCTCTTCTTCGGGTCTCGGTACGTCTGTCGGAAGGTTTTCGTACAGAATCCCTCTGCTCGCATTGTAGCATGTCATGCGATGTCATGGCTGGTGGAAACATATAAAGCCGTCCCTTATTCTGTTCCGCCGAATATTAACATTTCGAGAATGTTTATATATCGACCAATACCCCAGAACGGGATAATAGAGTATATGTTTAGGTTCAGCGTGACTGAAAATACACTCAACCTGTTTTTAGCACTGAAAGTTCAGCTACTATATCGTATGCTAGCATTTTCTGTGATTTGTCCTTTGTACAGTGCTGGATACAATCCGACAATATTGGATTACCGACTGTTTCGTTGCAGATGTAAGATTTGGTCTGAGCACAATCCGAACAGGTATATTATATGCCAGGGTACTGCGATGTCATACATTCCTCTTCACAGAAGAAATGCTCCGTTAGCTCTCCGCCCGGATCACGTATGGTAATCCCGCTGAACTTCATCTGTTCGCTGATCACTTGTCCACAGTAATCACAGCGGTAGTTCGGTGACCCGCCGATTAAGACTCGAGTTGACTTGTTTTGGATATTCAGTTCGGCAGCGGTCGTGTTGCCGCTGACTTCCATAGCACAACGAGCAGTTGCCAGTGACTGCTCCGCCTCAGTTTGTCCATTCATCGTTTGTATCGATTCGTTGTTGACAGGGTCGGACTCGTTCGGTCTACTGTTACACATTACTCTGGAGTCGCTATTGTCGATTCACCGACGTTTTCCGCCTATGCCGGGTTACTGTCCGGACTGGGGTGGGCTACGTAGGTTACCGGGGAGGAAGTGTAAAAAACGTATAACCGGACGCTACAGTCGCTAATTGGCTCGCTTTCCGGGGCGTTTCCACCGTTCTGGTACCCGGTTCCATACCTCCCAGTACGGAACTTTTGTATTTAATCATTTGGTTAGTGCCCATTAGCTTCGCCACTGAGATGGGTCCGGTCACAGGCTTGAAGCGAGTTCGGCGTTTTAGAGAGATGACCGCTGTAGGCCCCGGATACGTTGTGCAGCCCCGCTGTACCCTCAGGTTTGGGCTGGTTATATTTGACGAGTGTGAACGCCACTCACGGAACTATTAAGTGTACATCCATTAAAGATAAGCACATGAATCCGGGCGTCGACTGTACGGCTTGGCAGGCAAGCCCGCTGTCCCGGCACTTGATCGGTGCAGATCCTTTCACATCCGGTTTTACGTTTTTTACATTTTTCAAATTTTAAACTGACGTAGACCACCACAGTGCGGGCAAACGCCGGCACACAGGTGGAAAACGTCGGTCCTGGCTGGTTCCCAAACACCAGCCGACGGTTTTCGGGTCGCGATGACCCATCTCACGAAGCGCTGCGACACTAACTACAAACCCATAATCAGCGACATCATGAACGCACAAAACACGCAGGAGTACCGTAGCCAACAATCAGCAGACATCGCAAACGCGGACCGAGCGCGGAGTGCAGCCCCCGAAAGCGTTGAGAGCCAATCTATCAGGATCGTAATTAGCTCGATTGAAACGCGACAGTGCGATCACTGCGGAGCACCGATTGACGAAAACGTCCGGTATCGTAATGTTACGACCAGAGATAGTGCTGGCAACGTTTCGGAATACGCGTTCTGCGGTGTCGACTGTAAGACTGCTCGGTTCCCGAGGCTCGGCTGACCGCTGGCTGGCGTGGCGCATTGTCGGTTTACAGAACGACTGACTTGGGGCCCGGCTTCGTTTTGATAAGACGGCCCGATCCTCATTCGGAGTGGCAGTCGCAGCCACCCTGTTCCAGAAACGCCACAATCTCGTAGCTACGGCCGCAGTCCTCACACAGCACCTGTACCTCGTTGATGATGTTGAAATCGCCTGCCGAGATGGCGTTGTTCTTTTCGAGGCTCTCGATAGTCTGTCTCGTTACAGCGGTGGTTCGGCCCCGAAGGCGCTGTATTGAATCAATGGCGTTTTCTTTCCGTTCTGTGGGCGTCTGCTCGGGTCGGGCCGCCCCACGGTCGTTCTTGAGATAGCGATACACTGTCTGGTGAGAGATAAAGTCGCCCATCACCGATTCGACATCGACCCCGTTCTGTTCGAGACGGGAGCGTATGAGCGGGGCATCCGCGTCATCTTCTCGAAGTGAGTGATAGACCTGCTGGATGTCGCCACTTAATGTCGGAGCGTCACTCCCTTGGATGGCGGACTCAAGCACCGACTGATTGAAGTAGTCAGCGAGGTCTCGGGTACTTTCTTCCTCCCCATCGGCGCCGACCCACCGGTCTTCGAGTTCTGCACCCATCCCGACAAGATCGTATTTCCGAATTACGGTGTCGACCTTGTTCGTTCCCCCACCGGACTGTGAGTCGTCTGTGGTCATACTCCGATTTAGATGAACCCCATAGTTACTAAACACTCCCGCATACCGTGAGGACTGGCGAGGTCCCTCATGCGGAGAGATTTATGAGGCCCATACGCTGGTATGTGTCGGCCGATTCACGAACTGAACTACTCATTTGATGCGGATTCAGGCTCGCGAACCCACGTCACCGGGACCGGGGACTGCCGGACGATTTTGGCGCTGACACCACCCATGACGTACCTGCTGAAATCAGTCTGTCCGTGGGTCCCCATAATCGCGAGATCGATTTCATTCTCGTCGATGTAGTCGCAAATCACCTTCGCGGGGGTCCCGTGTTCGATGACGCTGGTGACCGAGTCAAGCGACGCCTCCTCGACTTTCTCGGTCGCTTCGGCCAGAATTTCATTTGCCCGCTCAGTCAACTCTCCCTCTTTCAATACGGAGCGTGCATCCGGCCCGAGGCCGCCGGTCTCGACAACGTGAAGCAGATGGAGCGTTGCTCCCGTTGCCCTCGCGACATCGATTCCCTCTGCCACTGCGAGTGCTGCGCCACGGCTTCCATCCGTTGGGACGAGGACGTGCTTCGGAGGATACGCGAGTGGTCGATCTTCGGCAGGGTTGACCGCAACGACGGGAACCGCTGCCGTGTTGATGACGCGTTCGGTGACGCTTCCGAGGAGAATCCGCTTGATCCCACGCTGTCCGTGCGTCGGCATAACGATACAGTCGATGTCGGACTGTTTGCTGTAGTCGACTATCGTCTTGTGCGGGTCTCCCTGAAGGACCGCAGAGACGACAGGGACGCCTTCGTCTTTCGCATATTGTGCGGCTTCCGCCACGATGCGCTCCCCTTCTGTTTCGAGAACGTCAATGACCTCACCACGGATTGTGGTGACGCTGTCTCGGCCAGTGTCTGCGACGTTGAGGATGTGAATCGTCGCCTCGTGTTCAGCTGCAATCTGTAGTGCGTACTCAAGGACCGATTCTGCGGCGTCACTTCCGTCGGTTGGGAACAGGATGGTGTCGTACATAGTGGTAGTGGCGTGCTGGAATGTGGATCAGCTATCTGGGTCGCGGAGGGCGTGTCGGATTGTCCGTAGGCGGGTCCCCATTTTCGCACTCCCTGATGGTGTTCTCTGCGTCCTTGCGTGCTCTATGCCGTTGCCTACGCATCAAAGCACTCGCGCCGGTACGGTTTCAGAGACATTGTATTCAGAGACTGTGTGCTGGACTACGCAGTGACATCTAATAATATCTCGCCCGCCGAAGCGCTCTCCAGCCATATCTGTGGCTGAGATACACAGCGGATTGCTCTACGCCCCACCAGGGCTGGCGCGTCCACAGGACGGTGCTGACACATATGTTTAAGCCAATCCCCCCACCGTATTGAGATATGGCAGCAGTCCGACGCCTCGTTATCGACGTACTGAAGCCCCACGATCCGCCCCTACTGATGTTCACCAACCAACTGGCCGAAATTGAGAGCGTCGAGGGCGTCACCTCGTCCCTGATCGAATTAGATCAGGAAGTGCAAAACGTCAAGCTCACGTTCGAAAGCGAAGATCTGGACTTCGAGGCGATCGAAGAAACGATCGAAAACCTCGGCGGGTCAGTACACTCTGTGGATCAGGTTGCCTGCGGTGACGCGGTTGTCACGGACCGGCGGACGTTACAGGATGGCTGATGCGCCGTGGCCTCCATTCGACAACTCCTCAGGCGTCTTCTCGGGAAGGAGGACGTCCTCGCAATCTCGCGCCGGTACTTCATATCGAACGGCTTCGACGGGACGCTGACGAGCATCGGCATCATCGTCGGCGCTGTCCTCTCGGGAGTTTCAGATGGGTCCACTGTCATCAAAATCGGACTGGGCGCGGCAGTCGGTCTCGGGACATCTGCTGTCTGGAGCGTCTGGGAAATCGAACGTGCCGAAACCCGGGCCGAAATCAGACGTATCGAGCGGGCGATGCTCAAAGATCTCGACGATACCCGCGTTCAACGTGACCAGAGCGGTGCCCGCTTCGTACACGCCATAATGAGCGGTCTGGGGCCGCTCATCGGGGTTCTGATTCCACTAACCCCGTTCGTTGTCGCGGGGACCGTTGTCACAATGGCAGAGGCGGCACTCATCGCGGTCGGCCTGGGTATCGGTGTGTTGGGTGCGTTCGGCGCTTACATGGGTTCGATTTCGGGCCAGCGGTGGTACGTTGCCGCAGCGCGGATGGGACTTGCCGGCTTGGTCGTCGCAATTCTTAATCTCTTTCTTCCGGGGTGAGAGACCGCGACTCTGTTCTCACTGGAATACAAATCCCAACTTGCTTTCCACTGGTCCCCATACGCGTAGTCGATGCGTGTTGGCTTGCGACAGTTCAAACGGCCGTTGTGCTACGTGATGGCGCTCCTGTATGTCGTTGCTGGGATATTGCATTTCGTCGTGCCAGAACTATACGTCCAGATCGTGCCACCGGTCTTGCCGGCGGCACTTGCGCTGGTGTACCTGTCCGGCGTCGCCGAAATCGCTGTCGGGCTCGGCCTGTTGGTGCCCCGGACGCGTTCGTACGCCGCCTGGGCGACGATCGCACTGCTCGTCGCGATCTTTCCCGCGAACGTCTACATGGCTGTCTCCATGGTCACTATTGAGGGGACGGGTGGCGGCGATCCCTCTGTGTTGGTCCGCTGGGCACGGCTGCCGCTGCAGGGCGTGTTGATCCTCTGGGCATACTGGTACACCGACTGAGCGTGGAGAACGCCCTGAGCGACCGGGCCAGCTCGACCGTTTCGTCCGCTGCCTGCACCGGGTCTCTCGCTTCGGTCTCGACCGCCGCGTTCTCTCTCTCACCCCGTCGCTAAAGTAGTTGCCAAACCCGCTTGCTTGCGCTTAACCCATTCTGGAACCAATATGAGGAGAGCAAGGAAGCCAACGAGGATACCGAGACCAAGTATTCGCAGTACCCCTGCCGAACGTTGTCGGTTCGGGGGAAGAGATTCGGCTAATCCAGAGAACGCAAACGCGATACCCAAAAGAGATGTTGTGAGTGCCGCTGAGTACAATACCGAATACACCAACCCAAGATGCAAATGAACGAGAAGAGTGAGAATAAGAGGCCCTTCCATCGTCCGTCGAGTTCACGAAACAGCATCCGTTGAACTGCCTCCATACGTCCTAACAGAAGTTTGACCCGGTAAAGAGTTCGCTAAAAGATGTAGCGAGTGGATTTTCTATCTCGGCGTAGACTGACTCGTCACCTAGCGGCGAATCCAGTTCGTTGGCTCTGTTGAAATCCTCAGAGGGTTACACGTCCGCCCGATAGTGTGACCAGATGCAGGCCCTCCCGAAGTCGCGGCTACTCCGGTTTGTCGAGCAGGCATTCCACTTGGCTCAACGAGCTGTCGCCCGCTACTCCTCGAAGTTCTCAAAACGACGTTACACACTCCACCAGCACATCGTTCTACTTTGTCTCAAAGTTCGGAAGAACACGACGTATCGGACGCTTCTCGACAAACTCATCGAGATGCCACGCATTCGGAACGCCATCAACTTGGACGAACTCCCGTCACCCTCAACGTTGTGCAAAGCTTCAACCGACTCGATATGGCTGTCTGGCGTGTTCTGCTTAATCTCTCGGTCACGCTTCTCCCGACTAACGGTATCGTTGGGATCGACGCTTCAGGGTTTGACCGGAGTCACGCCTCGAAACACTACACGAAGCGAACCAAGCTAACTATTCAGCAGTTGAAGGTGACATTTCTGGTGGACACGAGGTCGAACGCGATTATCGACGGACATGTAACGACGACACGAAAACACGACTCAAAGATTGCGCCGTCGCTCATCAAGCGGAATACTGGGGAAGTAGCGGTTTTCCTTGGCGATAAGGGATACGACGACGAGAAGGTTCGCGCATTAGCCCGTGAGACCGGTGTTCAACCGCTCATCAAGCACCGCGAGTTTTCGTCACTCCACAATGCGTGGAATGCTCGACTAGATGCTGATCTCTATGGCCAGCGTAGTCAGAACGAGACGGTGAACTCCCGACTCAAACGCAAGTACGGTGCGTTCGTCCGGTCACGGCACTGGTGGAAACAATTTCGAGAATTTACTATCGCCTGCCTTGCTCACAATCTCGACCGTACACTCTAATCGGTAGATACAGAGAAGGTGGTCAGCACTGAGTGTAGGCATCAGACGGTTTTGTCACCCAGACGGTGTACTGGAGCAACTCCGAACCCCACCGTCGTCTAAGACGCCCGACCAGCTGATTTCCCCGAACGTGGTTACGATAAACGTGACATCCGCATACTCCCTGGACCCCTCCTCGATTTCGGCTACTTGAACCGTCTCCGTCTGGTCTCCGTCAAGCGTGCACGTCACCACGAAGGGACCGCGACTGGACCACTCGCAGTCTACTCGAACAGGTCCCTGAGATCGGTCCAGTTCGATAGTCGTTTCTTGGACGACCTTCCCGCTCTGTTCGACGGTAAGCCCGAACTCGTGGCCGGTATCGTCATCGTTCCGGAAGGAAACGGCTTCGAGATACCGCGGACGGTCGGCAGAGGAATTCACACACCCACTTCCGAAAGCGACTGCGGCGGCACTTACTGTCTGGAGGAGTCCTCTCCGATGCACGCTTCCTAAAACGTATACGCTTACGTAAAACCCGAATGTTTGTACTGGCTGCGGCTCTCGTTCAAGTACAGCGACTTACGTCCGATACACACACCTACCTAACAGTGTTTCAACAGGGAAGCTGTCGACCCAATAGGATTTCAACAGAGCCAGAATCTTTGGAATCTCAAGCGAGAGCGCTGTTGGGTCAGCACCTGACTGCTTCTTGAACGCTCGAGAGAGCGTCCTACTCGTTTCAAACTTCGAGTAGTACGTGTTAAAATGGGTATCGGCGTTGAAACAGGATAGCAGTACCTCAGTGGATACTTTGATGTGTTTCTTTATTTCACTGATCTACCATTCGCATATTCATGATAGTACTTCGTCTCCTTCGAGTCGTATCGTACTGCCAACACCTGCTGATTCGAAGACCTCTGGAAGACGCTCATTGAGCACCCCCATTGCCGTCGTCCCAGTACAGTGGGCACCGACGAGTCGATCGAGTTTCTCCCCGAGCCAGTCTGATATCGCGTGAATTTCCTCGGTATCGGCGGCGATGAGGTGTGTTCCACCGATAATATATCGAACGTCCCCGCTACAGACTGACTCCGCATGTTCGACCGTATTCCGTAACCCAGCGTGGCAGCAGCCCAGCACCAGTGCCAGCCCTTCACTGGTCTCGACAACCACAGACTGATCGTCCACGATTTGATCCTTGACGGCACCCTCTTCCCGCTTGACTTTTCCGATCGTGTAATCCTGGTGCGTCCGTGGAATTTCGCCGAGCGCATGGACGCCGTCGACAATCTCGATAGGGTCTCGATGTTCAACAATTTCTGACTTGGCTTCGACAGTCGGCTTCGTGTAGGGAATGCCTAATGGAGCGCCGTCGAACTGCCCGTTTCGGTCGAGATATCGATGGTCCCAGACATTGGGATGGCAGTAGAGACTGGGCTGGTCCATCACGTTCAGGACGTCCAATAACCCGCTCGTGTGATCGAAATGCGAGTGGCTCAAGACGACTGAGTCGAACTTTTCGATGGGAACTCCGAGCAGCTTCGCGTTGTGGACAGCAGCCGACTGGCCAGTATCTAGAAGCACGTCCCCGATAGCGACCGAAAACCCCCACTCACCACGCAACCCCCGCGGGTACGGACTCGCGACTCTGTTATCGGCCAAAATGGTGATTTCTAACATTGCGGTCACGCCCCAATGTCCACGTCGTCAACAACCGGATACGCCAAGAGAGCGCCAGTTTCAGCGAGCTTGTCTGATAGTCGTTTCGCGAGGAGACCACTCAGAATCGCCCCACTGAGATCGTGACCCACGATGAGCACACCCTGAACCGGTACCGCTAGGATCTGGAAGCTGGATGGGACATAGATCGCACCCAGTGAGAGGAGTCCTGCGGACGCGCCACTGACTAGCATCGTGGCTCGATTGTATCGACGGTATCTGGTAAGGAAGAAGGGAATCACCGAACCGATTCTGGCGACGATAGTCGGGATGGTAACTGCCAAGCCAAACGGCGTGAGTGGGATCCAGACAAGTCCCACGAAGACCCCGTTGAGTATCGACGCGCCGGGTTTGCGAACAATATACAGCGTCATCAACCCGGGGAGATAGAATAGTTCGGCGTTCAGAATCGTCCCCAGCGGACCCAGCGCTGCCCGGATCGTGAACCCCGTAAATACGACTGGCAGTAGCGCCAGCCCAGGGACGATCCCTAGTGTAGCGACGATTAGCAAGTCTCTCGTCTCCCAGTTCCTGAGGCCCATCCATTTCTTAGTAAGTGCTGACATCTATTTCAGATTCGAACCCCACTCGTTTAATTTTTAGGCTAGCCTAAAACAGAACGTACGAATGTATCCGGTATGCACGGTATCAGTACAGCAATCCGTGGTTGTAATACTGAAAATCATCGTAGTAGGGTCAACGCTCCAAGCGCTTTGAGATACCACAACGCCCCAACGATTCCGACCGTTAGCGTCCAGAAGAGAGTGACGAACGCGACATCTTTCTTGGTGACCGATTGCCTGCGGTGATAGGTTCGCTCGTCGTACGCGTCGAAAGCCCGTGCATCCATCGCGAGCGCCGTGCGCTCGGCGCGACGGATCGCATTCACGAATAGGGGTATCGCGTAGCGAGTCGCCCGCTGGAGACGGTCGCGAAGTCCGTTAGTATCCGGCACTCCTCTGACTGTATGGGCAGCCCGGACCGTCTGCACGTCGGACCGCATCATCGGTGCGAACCGAAGGGCGGCCATTGCACTGTAGCCAATCTGGTAGGGCATATCGACGTTCTGTACAAGTGCGTGGAGGAACGATTCCGTATCGGTCGTTATGACAAACAGAAGCGAGAGGACGGACAGCGCGAGGATGCGCAGCCCCGTGGCCGCCCCGACTCGTAACCCCGCTTCTCGCACCGTGAATGGTCCGAGAAACGCCAAGATTTCCCCGGATGCTCCGTCGGGACTACCGACGACGAACGGGTAGACAAACACGAAACCGACCGCGAGCGCCGCGAGTGGGGCCGCCACACGAAGGTATTTGACCGGCGAGAGACGGCCTAAGAAGACCGTCATGAGAGTGCCGACCATGATAAAGACCAGCGGCGTGTACGGATCGGTGACGAGCATCAGCAGCCCCATCGCCGGCTCTTTTTCACTCTGTCGGCGTGTTCGTCGTCAGGGTTCTGGAGCGCGTAGATCCACGTCGTAAATTCCAAGTATGGCGTTGATTCATACAATGGAAAACCAAGGCCTTGCTTTTCGAATGCGATTGAAATATCTTCCCAACCTGTTTCTAATTTCACTTTTATAGTTGGATATTCTATCGCGATTTGGGCAACCCGTTTGTATTCCACAGACTCTTCCATCCTTTCATCATCTCTGTCCCAGTATACGACTTCAATCTCGTCAGAGCGATTTGTTTCATCAAGATGCTGAGGGAGTTCTCGGAAGAGTGATTTGTAGACTGCTAAAGATGGCACTGTATCAAATGTATAAGCAATTTCTATCCAGTCGTAGTCCTCCATTTTTTAATTTCCCGAATTATCCTGTGATTGCTGTGTTTTTACTTTCATCGACGACTTCTATCGTAATGTCCACGCCGTCTATCCGCAACAGCACGTCGGCGGCGTCCTGGTCCGTCTCAGCGCTTGTGGTGAGGAGTGTCGAAAGAGACTGCAGTCACAGCAGTCGCTCCCGGATGTACTGGTCGATGTTCTCGGTGTCGTCGAGTTCGTTAAGCGTGTCCAGTGCGCCCTCCATTGAGTCGAGGTCGTCGGCGGTGAAATCGTCCTGTTGGGCCACGCGGCCGAGACTCGCGAGGAGTTTGATCTTGCTCACGGTGGTGTCGAGGTCCATCACCTTCGTGACGACATTCTCGGCTTCGGGATCGTCCAGTCGAACGAACGATGGTGGGATTACGTCCCGAAGCAACGCCGAGACGTAGAGATCGTCTTCAGCAGTGGCGGGTATATCTGAGAGCATTCGCTTGACGATATCTGCCTTGTCTCCCGTGGTATCAGTGACAACGTTCCGCACGAATGTGCCGGTATCGAGATGCCGCAGGTTCCGGTGCTCGTCGACGCGGACGGGGACAAGTCGTAAGTCCTCGTTGGCAAACTCCGAGACGATATCGTCACGGTGGACACAGACATCAGTGCCGATCGCATCGGGGTCGAAACTCGCGAACGGATCTGACAGTGTCACGTCACTCGGCGGTGAAACGGCGTCCGCTCGATCCACCCCATCCAACAGATACCGGTCTGCTGGGTGTTTACTGCCGTAGTCATACAAAGGTATCCGGGTCGTGATGATAAGGATACTCCCGTTTTCGAGTTCTTCGACCATCCACGCCGGCGTGTCCAGAACCCGCTCACGGCCGCCAAACCGGTCGATCAACGATTGAGAGTACACGCCCAGCCACGGGATGCGCTCTAGTTCGAATGGTGTCTCGAGCGGTAGGACTGCCTCTGGTGTCGGGGCTATCTCACCGTCCATTATGGCCCTGTTGAACGTCGAAACGTAGAACGGGTCAAGTTCTTCCGCGAGTCGGCGAATCAGTTCGACGAATATCTGCGCAGGGCCCGTGTACGTATCAGCCGAGTTACTATCTGTTTTGACCAGTCGGTTTGCATCCACAGACATCTTTAGCATGGTGTCAATCGGTCCGCTCCAGTCGTCGAAACGAAACCTAAAACGTATCTCTCTGTTCTCGGAATGAACCGAGATTCGGCCTTTTTCCGAGAGGGTCGCATCTTCCGGATTCAACGGTTGCGAATCGGTCACGTGTTCCGTCAATCCCATGTCTGCACAGATTGAAAGTGTTCTGTCGATAACTCCCGCTTCGACTGGCTGCTCATCGCTGTAAAAATAGGCGGATACTAACCCCTCCTGCTTGATTCGATTACTTATATTCATTCGTCTAACTCATTATAACTCTTGAATTCGACACTAACGTCATCAAAGTTGTCCTCAACCAGTTGCCCAACGTCGGAAGGAGTTTCGACACCATCCACAGTATCTGGGAATTCACCGGTAACTTCGTCACTGTACTTGGCGTCAAGTTGGTCCTGTCGCATAACGACGACAATTTCATCTTGGCCGCTCGCAGCTTGTGTATTTAGCTTTTCGCGGAGGCTGTTGAGTCTCCCGCCGAGTTCTTCATACTCGCCTTTGTCGGGGTACAGCGGTGTGAAGTCCTTGGTGTTCTTCGACTCGTACGCGGCCCCGTTACGGTCGTTGACGTCGATGTCGGTCGGACCTTCTTTGAGGTCGTCTCTGGTGACGCCATCGGGGAGATCTTCGTCGTCAATGTTGTCGGGATCAACCATCGACTCCATCTCGACATCTGCGTCGTCATTGTTTTCGATGACACGCCGTGCCGTGCGGGTCTCACCCGCGAGTCCAGTGTAGCCGGACTGGTCACCAGATATCCTACTGATAGTATCATCCAGACGGTCGACGTTCTGGTCGTCAAGCGACTCAAGATCTTCCATGACTTTGCCCGGCTCTTCGCCTGGGACACCGTCAGGCACATCGTCCGAATCCTCGAACGCTCTGACGAGTTTGTCCGAGGCGTCTTGGTCCAGTCCGCTGCGACTGTCGACGAAGTCCTCAACAGATTTCAGGACCCCATCGCAGGGACTATTACAGACATCGGTACGCATGAGTCGGACCGCGTCCGTATCAGACCGCGCCATAGCCCCCCGAGCCACCGCTTTCTCATCGGCGTACAGTTCGTCGTAGCGTCTGAGCGCTGTCGACAGTTCGTCACTATCGACCGCGTCGCTCTCGTAGGCCCGGGTGAACCGCCGCTGGGCGGCGGCGTCGTCCATCCGTAACAGCACGTCGGCGGCGTCTTGGTCGGTCTCGGCGAGGTCGTTGAGCGCTCGCCGCCCTTTCGGGCCGGTGTTCTCGAAGAGATCGGCGGCCTTCAGCGTAGGGTCCTCGATGTCCGTGTCGCCGAGGTAGTTCTTGCCGTCGCTGTTGAGTCGGTCGAATTGCTCGGTGACCTGCTGACGGCGCGGCCCGGGCATGTCATTAAGCTTCGCGCTCATCCGGCCGGTCGGCACGTCGGCGTCGGGGACCGCGTTGTCGACTTTCCCGGCCCGGCGCAGCGCCGTCGGTTTGACGCCGTTTGGCACCCGGTCGGGCACCGCCGAGTCAGCGGTATCGACGACCCGTCTGAGTTTCGAGGAACTGCTCAGCCCCTTCTGCAGGATATCGACTTGCTGGAGTCAAAGGACAGTGCGACGGTCGCGGTCGTTCAGTATTTGTTACAAGTAATGCGAACAGAGACTGCTGTCACAGAAGCTTCGCCTGAATGTACTGGTCGATTCCGTCTTGATCATCCATCTCGCCCAGTTCGTCCAGTATCCCCTCAATAGTCGCCATCACGTCGTCGGAGACATCCGCCGATTGGGCGGTCTGTGCAAGACTCACCAGCAACTCGAACTTGCTGGTCTCGATATCCAGCGCCAGCGTCTTCGAGACGATTGTCTCGCCCTCGGGGTCGTCCAGCCGGACGAACGCCGGTGGAATCGACCCCTCGATGAGTGCTGATAATCGCTCGCTGTCCGGGTCAGCGTCTTCCGGTAGCTCGCCCAGTGCGTTTCCGTTGTCGATGAGTCGCCGGACGAATGAATCATCCTTGACGCGACGGAGGGTGTCTGAGTCGTCCCGGTACACCCGCTCCAGCGTCAGCGCCTCGTTGGTGAACTCCGGGGCGATATCGTCCTTGGCGACGACTGCATCGGTCCCGTACTCGCCAGCGTCAAGGGCGGTAAACGGGTCCGCGAAGCCGCTATCAGTTTCAGTGCCTCCACGCTGTAAGTCTCGCTGCTCCGAGTCAGTGAACTCGGAGTTCCTCCAGGGGCCGTCAGCAGTCATCGCGAAGACGTGTCCGCTGTCGAGTTCCGCGTACCGCCACGGCTCGCCGCCGTACAGTGCTTCGAACCCGCCCAGCTCTTCCAAGAGCGACTCGGAGTAGACGGCCAGTTGTGGTACTTGGTCTATGTGGCCGGCGAATGGCATCCCTGTTGGCGCAATGTCACTGTACTGGTCAATCGTTATAAGTAACGGAATGTACTCCGCATCGTATGCAGTGGCCAGTTCACAGGCTAAGTCGACAACGACGTCGATGAACTCCGCGTATTTCCCGTCGTCTGACCACTTCCGTGGCCAGAGTGCTTCAGAGAGACTGACCATTAGTACCCGCTCGTACGGGTCGCGGTTCTCGGAGATATCGAACTGGAAGTTGAGACCACACTCCGCACCGTACTCCGGCCAATCTTTATCTTCGCTGTGTGGGTTTGTCGATACGGTTATTCCAGCCAGTTCTGCAGCATCAAAGCCTGTATTTATAATTTCGTCCGGTTCCTCGCGCACATGTACTGTCAAATATGAACTTTCCATGGCTAAAGATCACTATAGCTGGTCACTTCAACGGTCACGTCTTTGTCGATCCCTAGTTGATTAGAGAGCGTGCTTTCGATGTCATTTTCCAGTTCGTTACTCACCACGTCACGGGCAGATGACCCACTTCGGTCAAGACGAGCCGCCTCAGCATCGATGTGGTCTCGATTCATAGCGACGACAATCTCGTCTTCCCCTGCAACTGCATGTGTGCGCAGTTTTTGTTTAAGTTCTCTCATTGCGCGTTCCTTCAGGAAATCAGAAGTATCTGAATCAATGTTCAGATTCTTCGATTCAATTGCCGGACTGTTCAATGTCTCTCCATTGACTTCAACATCAGTATTTGAGTCTATATCAACATCACTACCAGACTTGCTGACGTCCTTGAACTTGCTATTACTATCGACTGAGCTAGCAATGCTTGCAGTATGCTCTTTTTCGATATCGGCTGAGGTAATCTCCTGTTCGAATTCGATATCCCCATCACCAGCATCGATACCTTCTCGATCATCCAGACTCCGTCCAACATATCCTTCGCCCGCTGGGCCTTTGAATCCAGATTTTTGACGCGAAGCGCTTTTGACGACATCGTCGAGGTCATCGAAGCCGTCCCGGCTTTCCAAATCGTTGAGCACATCCTGAAGCTCACGGGCATCAGTGATTGGGCCCTCAGATACTTGCGACGAAACCTCATACGCTTCAACGAGGTTGCCTGCACCACTGTCGTCCAGTTCCAAATCATCAGCTAAGGAGTCAGCGTCGTTGGTGAGTCTCACACCGTCTGCGCCCTTTCTATTAATCAGATCGGTCGCCGCGTCCTGTGCATTGCGGTCGAAGCCGATAATCGAATCCAGAGCGCCTTTCGTGTTGACATCTCTCAGTTCATCATCGCCGATGTCCGACACCGCCCTCACGAAGTCGTCTCTCATATCGTCGGGGAGACCAGGGCAGGTCCCGCTCTGTTTGAGGGCCGTCGACGGTCCTGCAACCGAGTGATACCGGTCGGTCCGAAGCGAGCCCGCTCCGCCGAGCGACGGCGCACTCCTAGCTCCACACGGCGAGACGATAGCGTCGAACGTATCGGAGTCACTGCGTGCTGCGAAATCAGCCGCGTCGTCACCGTTGCGTGCCAGCAGGTCGTCGAACTCGTCCTTGCCGTCACTATCAAGACTATCGTACCGAGTGAGTGCCGTCGCCAGTTCGTCACCGCCGACCTCGCCGCTGTCGTAGGCCCGGGTGAACCGCCGCTGGGCGGCGGCGTCGTCCATCCGTAACAGCACGTCGGCGGCGTCTTGGTCGGTCTCAGCGAGGTCGTTGAGCGCTCGGCGACCTTTCGGGCCGGTGTTCTCGAAGAGATCGGCGGCCTTCAGCGTGGGGTCCTCGATGTCCGTATCACCGAGGTAGTTCTTGCCGTCGCTATCGAGTCGGTCGAACTGCTCGGTGGTCCGCTGGCGACGTGGGCCAGGCATGTCATCGAGCTTCGCGCTCATCCGGCCGGTCGGCACGTCGGCGTCGGGGACCGCGTTGTCGACTTTCCCGGCCCGGCGCAGCGCCGTCGGTTTGACGCCGTTTGGCACCCGGTCGGGCACCGCCGAGTCAGCGGTATCGACGACCCGTCTGAGTTTTGAGGAACTACTCAGCCCCTTCTGCAGGAAACTCGATCCGCCAGAGGCCGCCGCCGGGGCGACTGTCCCGGTCGTGTACCCCAGCGACCAGCCGCCACCGAACTCCTGGTAGTACTGCTCGTGTGGGTCGAACGGGTTGCGGGTCTCGTGCTGGTCGCGGAGCTGCGCCGCCATCATCTCCGGGAGTTTGGTCAGAATCGCGGGGTTGCTGGCTATCGTTGCCCCCAACTGGGCCATCTGTTCAGCGTAACCGATGGGGTTCGAGATCATCTCGGCGATGCCCGCGACGCTCTCTCCGGCCACAGTTGACGTGCCGGAAGAGAAGCCCATCCAGGCGACGAACCCACCTTTGCCGGGATTGGCGGGGAAACGTGCGTATTTATCTGCTGCCTGCCCGAACGTGTCGGGCCCACTGAGTTCCTTCCGCTTCGTGTTGCCGTGGGCATCCGTGGCCCTGGCGTCGACAGTCACCGGCGTGAAGAAGCCGGTCGCACCGGTGTAGATGGCGTCGAGTCGGTCCCGCTCAACGTCAATGTCAGCGGTAAACGTCCGGGCGGACTCATTGTCGCCCAGCGCGGACCACTGCTCATTGCCAGCCTTGTAGAAGCGAATCGCGTGGATGCCGCTCTGGTCTGTGGCGCTGACTCTGACCGTGTAGCTGGTCCGCTGGACGTTGTCGCTGTTGACTGCCAGTGGTTCGATCAGCGGCGCTTCATGATCGTGGATTGTCGGGTCGTTATTATTGGTGTCCTCAGTGTGGTCATTGTTGCCGTCACGATCCGAGTCGGCGACGGTCGGACTTGTACCGAGCCTACGCTCCTCGTGGTCCGGCAGCAAGTCACCGTCGGTGTCAGCTGAAAGCGGGTCTGAGCTGACGTTTTGCTCCCAGAGCACACCAATGGGGTTCCCGTCATTCTGGCGGGCCTCGACGAACTGTTCAGCTGTCGAGGGTGAGCGTGCAAGGTAGGTGTTCCAGCCACGGTTCTCTTCAGGGTCCGTAAGTCCGTCACCGTCACTGTTGACCTCGGTCGGGTTCGAGTTAGCGACGGCGATACTCGTCTCGAGGGTCCCGTTGTCAGCCTCGGTCTTGTAGATGACCTCTTCCCCATCGGGAATGCCGTCCCCGTCCGTATCAGCGTCGTACGGGTCAGTCGAGAACGTTGTTCCCGGCCCGGTCGGCAGAGTCCAAGTCTGATTCTCGACAGCGTCCCGGATGCCGTCTCCGTCACTGTCGGAAGTCTCCTGCGGAGTTACCTCGGCGCGCATATTGACACCGTCAGCCGAGAGACTGACGTTCGTCGGTCCATGGGCTAACGTAGAGACGTTGACAACCGTCTGGACAGTCCCAACAGTCCCAATAGCGAGGTCTTTCGAGACCGTTGTTCCGCTCGCACCGGTCACCTCGACGCTCGCTGCCGGATTATCGTCGGTCTGCTCGGTCTGGTAGACGACAACGAGGTCGTCGGCGTCGTCGGTCAGTTCGTAGGTGACGTTTGCAGCACCCGTGTCCCCAGCGACGTTGCTGGACGTGTTCTCGTCAGGGTCGTCCGGGACGCTAATAGTAATGTTCTGGTCAGTAGCGAGAGACTCGTTGTTAGGGTCGGTTGCGCGGCCGGAGAGAATTTCCCAGTCGGAGATTTCGCCGGGCGTAATTGGGTCCCTCTCCGCCTGCTCGTTGAAGTTGGGCGTGATGGTGATCGTCGAGTTGGTCAGTCCACCACGAAACACACCGCCGTCGGTGTTATCGTCATTCCAGGCCCAGTCGGGACTCGTGCCGTAATTGTCGCCGGGGTCGTCCTTGACTACCCAACCCCCGTCATTGACTGGCAGACCGTAGAGTTCGAGAGAGACGGCGGCACCGGAACCGTCTCGCGGTTTATCCTGCAGTGAAACGAGACTGAGCCCGTTCGGTCCCGACCAGAAGAACAGCCGGCTCGTGTCGCTCTTGGCGACCGGGAGTGGCGAGTTTATTTCGGCGTTCCCATAATCGTAGAAGTTCCGGATGGTCTGGCCGTTGCTCAGCGGGACTATCTCGTAGGTATCACCACCCTGCTCGATGCTGATTTTCCGGGTGGTCGGTTCTCCGCCAAGGACGACAGTCTCGTTCGTGGTCAGGTTGCAGGCGTTCGAACAGCGGAACGAGTCAGTGGCATTGAGATCGATCGGGTCACCGATGTCGAGGGTCGTCGTGCTGACCCACTCGTCGGTGTCGAGCACAGTAAAGTATGAGAAGTGGTCGACGGTGGCGGTCGCCGTGCCATTGTCGATCGTCGTTTCGACTTTACTCCACGAGTCGGTTGACGAGCCGTTCCACGTGTATATAGAGAGATTCTCGTAGTCAGACTCGGGGACTGACGTGTCGACCGGCAGTTCGATTGTCGCGTTCTTGAACGCCGTGCGGTTTTCGACCTGAATCGTCTGGCCCGCACTGGCAGCAGTGCCCTCAAAGAAGCCGGGCTTTGCCTTGATAGTCACATTGCCTGCCGACCCGTTCGTCTTGAGCGTCACCGTAGCGCCCGTCGAATCGTCGTCCATCGTCGTCTCGAAAGTCTCGTTGCCGTCGAGGACGCCGTCACCGTCGGTGTCGTTGACAAGTGGGTCTGTCCCCAGCTTGAGTTCCTCGTCGTCGTCCAACCCATCGGCGTCCGTGTCCGGCAGCGTCGGGTCCGTCCCCAGCTCGATTTCTCGACTGTCGTTCAGCGAGTCGCCGTCAGTATCACTCCGGTCGACCAGGGTCCCGCGCTGGGCCTCCTCGCTGTTGGTGAGGCCGTCGCCGTCAAGATCGCTGGCCCCGTCGCTCGTCCCGTCACCGTTCGTGTCGGCCGTCAGTGGGTCAAACTGCTTGTTGCGGTATTCGAACCCATCGGTGAGCCCGTCACCGTCGGTGTCGTTTACATATGGGTCCGTACCGATGGTATATTCCCTGTAGTTACCGAGCGTGTCTAAGTCGAAGTCCTCCATCCCGTCGATGACGTCGTTGTTCGCTTCGGTGTAGTTGGTAAGCGATGACTCGCTGTCGTTGTTCACCGGGTCTGTCTGAGTGACGTTCCGCTCGTAGGCGTCCGGGAGGCCATCGTCATCACGGTCGTTATCAAGGTAGTCGGGCATCCCGTCGCCGTCGCTGTCGTTTTGACCCTCAACGCCGTCGGGGGCCCCGTCGCCGTCGGCGTCGGTGTCGAGCCAGTTGACCGTCTCGTCGAAGTCGACATCGTGGCTGTAATTCTGGCCGTCCAGCGCTTCGGTCTGGGTGTTGATGCCGTCGCCGTCGTCGTCGGTGTCGCGGTAGTTGGGCGTCCCGTCGCCGTCGGTGTCAACGTCGCCTTCGCGCAAGTCAGGGATGCGGTCGCCGTCGCTGTCAGCATCACGGGCGTCAATGACTCCATTGCCGTCCGTGTCAATCGGCTTTCCACCGTTGGTTTCGGTCCAATCGCCGATTCCGTCGCTGTCGGTATCGGTGTCGAATGCGTTGGTGCCGAGCGCGACCTCGACAGTGTTGTTGAGGCCGTCGCCGTCGGCGTCGGTCTCGGTTGGGTTGATAGCCTGAACGTAGAGCCACTGGCCGTCGCTGACCGTGACTCGTCCGTCCCCAGTGAAGTCGAAACTCGAACTGTAGTTCTGGACGGAGGCGTTTGTGAGATGAGCAAGCAACGCTTGGCTGTCGACGACGTCGAAGCTGCCATCACCGTTGACGTCCTCGAAGCGTCCATCACCGTTCGGGTCGGTCGGGCTCGCCGAGTCAACGACCGGGTCGGGTGTCACAGCCGTGTTTCCGGCGCCAGTGCCGATGCTGGTGTTACCCGCGTCCGTACCGGTGTTGCCTGCATTGCCGGCCTGTGTGAGTGCGCCGGCCGGAACCGCTGCGACGACTGGGCTGGTGACAAGCAATACGGTCAGGATGACCGCCAACAGCGGCCGTGCCTGTTCACTTACGAGTTCGATACCCTCACGAGTACGACTGTGGCCTCTAGACATGAAGTATTCCAGTGTTAATTCAAGAGTTACTTTCGGTTTATTTAATACTGTGGAAATCGGGTTCGATAATATCGATGCAACTCGCTCGTCTCATGAGGGTAGTATTGGTTAGCGCTGCGCTGATTGGGAGTACTGCTGTCGTTTCTGGTGCCGGCGGGACAGAGGTTCGACTTTCGCCGGCTGCAGAGAGCATTGATCCGGGCGCAACCGTTGAGTACGAGCTGGTGGTGGGCGAGGCCAGCGGTGGTGTCGGTACGTTCAACGCGACAGTGTCGCTCAACGACAGCAGCGTCGCGACCATCGAGAGCGTCAGGTATGCCGACAGCCCAGCGTACGCCAAGCAGCCCGACGGCGGGGCGTCAGTGCAGTTGGCGGCGACGGGAATGAACACGCTCCAGAGCGGCCCGGTGGAACTCGCGACCGTCACTGTCCAAGCCGAAAATCCCGGAGCTATCGGGCTCTCCGTGAGTGTCGCGGCGCTGGGTGACGAGAACGGCAGTGCCTACTCGGTCACCGGCACAGAAGGGCGCATCCTCACCGTCGAAGGGCAGACCGACGATGAGAATGGATCGACACCAACGCCGACGGAAACAGCCACACCAACGCCAACGGACACGTCAACGCCTACGCCGACTGAGACGGAAACTCCTACTGAGGAAGACTCGTCGAGTTCCGGCGGTAGTAATGATGATGGTGATGACGATGATAGCGACTCCAGCGGCAGTGACTCTGGTGACACAGTAACAGCGACGGACACACCGACAGGAACGGAAACAACGCCGAGTGACATCCCAACAACGACGACCGCAGTGACTGAACGCTCGACCGAAACGGACACCGAGGAATCAACCTCGACCCAGACCAGCAGCGGTGGGCCAGCAATCACACCGTCTCAGACCGCGGCCACAGACAATGTCGAGCCGTCTGGGAGCGCACCGACGAATTTGCTTATTGCCGGGAGCATGATCGTCGCTGTTCTCGGTGGGATCATCATCTACCGTCGGTTGTAGGAGCGGTTCCAGAACAGACGATACGTTCTCACCTCGTGGACCAGTTCAGTGGGGGCGTCGTCTGTCTCTCATTTTGAAGAGATGTCCGCAAGCTACTCGCCGGAGATAATGTCGTTCGCTTCGTCACGCGTTCGCTTTGCTGCCTCCTGTGCATAGCCCTCGTGTGTTGTCTCGATGGACTTGTGCCGCAGTACATCCTGAGCCAGCTGTGGGTTTTCGCGATAGATTTCTCGCCCGAGGCCACGGCGAGCGCCGTGTGGTTTCAGCGGTTCCTCGAAGTCATACTCAGACCACTCACAGAGATCGGCGAGGATGTTTCGGGCTGACTGGGTTGTGATCGACGGCGTCGGGTCCAGGGCTTTCGCCGCGTTATCGAGTCGCGGGAACACGGCTTCGTCTTCGTCAGGCTCCCGGAGTTGCTTCCAGCGCCGGAGTGGACGAAGTGCATCGTCGAGGATGGGTGCAGACTCTCGGGTGCGATTCTTTCCGAACACCTGCATCGTGCCAGCATCGAGGTCGACGTGTCGCCACCGGAGGCCGTTCCGTTCCTCGTCATCGGAGACGGCGACGAGTTCCGCGCTGCGGGCTCCGGAGTAGGCGAGTAAGAAGACGAGTGCCTGGTCGCGGTAGGCCGCCGTGCGGTCGACGTCACCACTTTCGCCGGCTTCGTCGACGCGGGCAGTGGCAGTGGCGCAGATGGCTTCGCGATCGCGTGTGGTCCAGTATTGCTGGTCAGTTTCGGTCTCGTCGGTTGGAAGTGGGCCTTCGGCGTGGTTGGTCTTGGCCGGGTTCGTCGGTATCAGCCCTTCGTAGACAGCCCACGTGAGGAACGAACGGACGTAGGCGAAGTAGCGGCGTGCTGTCTCTGGTGAGATATCGTCCCGATCATCGGCTCGGGCTAGCTCACGAGCGTACTGCCGGCAGAGATCATCGTCAATGTCCTTGGGGTTGGTGATACCATGCTGGTCCCGACTCCATGCCGCGAACTTCCGCAGGACGCTCGCGACGTTTGTTCGGTAGCGTCCGGAGTCGATATCGACCAGTCGTTTCTCGATGGCTGTTTCGAGGGCGTCATCCCCGGGAGTAGCGTCGTACTGAGTCGGAAGCCGATCCATGCTTCCTGTACAGCGACGGTCCGGGTAAAATTGGTGGTGCTTATTAGGATAATACAAACCTAATTCAAAAACCAGAATTTCGCCATTTCAGCACCCTCTATGTTGCTTAGAATAGATATACTGGTGTTTATAAAGTGTATATCGCTATACCGAATTTTCGTGTTTGGAAGTTGAGACTACAGCGGGTTTAGCGGGGCTGTAATGCGTGTATTTGGACGAATCGTCGAGCGGAAACCGCTCCAGAATATCTCTCAATCACTCGTTTGTATTGTAATACTGACCATATCGCCGAATTCCAGAGACTGTCAATAGTGTAGCCACTCGACACCGTGCTACCTCAGGATCGGCTAATCCTTACCCGATTCCTGTCTCCTTTTTCAGCAGCGTCAGCGTATTATCTGCCGTCACCATCGGCGAGTGTTCGTACTCGCCAGTCAGTTCGACCTGCACGAGCAGATCCACCGCACGCCAGATCGAGTATAGGAGGCACGCAAACGCGAAATAGAAGAACCGGAGGCCAAAGTCCTTCGAGGTCGTCGCGGCCATGAATCGCTTGATCGATTTGTAGCCACTTTCAATCTCCCAGCGATACCCGTACTCGGTAAGGAATCCACTGCCGCGGTTAGACATGAATACCGAGTACTGCCGGTGATCATCATACTCAGAGTCTCTTTTCTGTCGGTAGATCAGCGTCGTCTCGTGCCATTTGTTCTTTCCGAGATGGAGCTTCCTGTCGGTCTCATACCGATTCTGGCCTCGCTGCAAGAGTCGCTTTGCCTGGGCTTTCTCGCTGGTCTGCATCCGTTTCGGGACGACGTACGACAACCCCGCTGGCTAAGCATCTCTAGAATATGGTGGCTGGCCAACTCCCGGTCCATCAGCACATTATCGATGTGGACCACTTCCTTGACAATCCTCTTGCAAGTCTTAGCTTTCGGCACGACAGTGTGGTCGTGTTTAGTTAAGCGTGAAAAGTGAGGCGAGAGTGATTTCAGCTGTCCATGGCAGAAATCACACGCCTCAGTGGATGTAGAGACTGGATTGATTTGGATTTTGTGGAGCGCGAGCGGACACCCGAGCCAGCGATGGCGTTGGGTATTCAATCGCACGTTGCGGGGCTCTCGCTATCGAATACCGTCGAATTACTCGATTCGCTGGGTGTCCAACGCAGTCGTAAAGCCGTCCACGATTGGGTTCAAAAAGCCGATCTACAGCCCGACTCTGGGAAATCTCCGAATCAGATTGCGCTCGACGAAACAGTGATTCGGATCAACGATCAGCAATTCTGGCTGTACGCCGCCGCCGATCCGCAGTCGAATGAACTGCTTCACGTCCGGCTGTTTGCGACGACTACGACCACTCTCACGGAAATTTTCCTGCGAGAACTTCGGCACAAACACAATGTCGAAACTGCCGTCTTTCTCGTCGATGGCGCTCAACACCTCCAAACCGCACTTCAACGAGCTGGACTCCGATTTCGGATGTGTCGCCACGGAAATCGGAACGCTATCGAACGGATTTTTCGAGAACTGAAGCGTCGAACCTCGTCGTTTTCACACTGCTTCAGCCACGTCGAACCGGAAACAGCCGAAAATTGGCTCCAAAGCTTCGCTCGCTGGCACAATGCTCCAAACTAAACACTACCATTAAATTAGGGAGTCCGGGTAGATCACTCGGTCGTGTATTCTCCTGCTCGCTGAACAGCACGGCCGCCACGAGAGTTCTGGGTAGATGCCACAGAAATAGTGCCGGCGTCCGTTTGTCGTGTGAAACGGTGGCCCTCGACTCCCAACTGTGAGATGACTACAGGATTACTCTGTTCGTAATTTCGCCAGAAACTGTAAAACCCACAACACCTATCCGACTGGTCGCTGAAGGGTGTGTATGGCAAACGACCAGTCCAGCAGCGATGGGACAGCTGACTCGCGGGAGTTGGGCGTCGACTTCGGCAGCCTCAAGGACGAACTAGCGTCGGAAACGTATCCACTCGAGCGGGAGACGCTGCTCTCGAAGTACGGAGGCTACGAAATAGAGACTAACAGGGAGTCACAGACGCTACAGTCGATACTTGGAGGGCAAGAGATGGAGACTGACAGTCACGAGTACGAATCAGCGGACGCAGTTCACCAAGCCGTACTCAACATGATCGGATCGGAAGCGATTGAGCGGGAGGAATATTCTGACCGAGGTGGGTCGAACAGGGATCAGGGCGACGAAGCAGAAAGCCAGAACGAACAATCTCTCTGAGGCACGAAACCGTGGTGGGCTCTCCGGGCTCCATAGACACGTTCACTGCTCGTGAAGAGTACAGTGTGGACGAGACCACGGTAGTAGAAGACGTGAATAGCACACAACTCCCGTAGCGGGGATATTGAGCCTGTTTGTCGAACAGAGACGTGCGTACATCAATCTCTATCTGATGGTATCAGACTCAGTGATTTCGAAGTCTGGTGACGACTATACGCGAGACAGTCCGCTTCGGAACTGACATCGACGGATTCCCGCTCAAAGCACCATCTGATCGCTGCCACGCTCAGTAGAGCCGTCGGGTGACGAAGATGAAGATTCCGAGGAAAAGGAGACCAATGCCCCATAAATCGACGGATACGGGAGATACGCAAGCAAGAGCGTTACCATACCGGAAGTGATGAGCGACCACCCGACTGTCGTTTGAATCGCCATATCACCCAAACCGTAGTGACCAATATGATTAGTCGCCCGTTTCGGTCAGTAGGAACACCTACTGAGCAGTCGTTGCAAGCGATATTGTGTCTGAAGCGGAGGATTTCGAGAGTGATCTGTTCCGGATAGCTGAAGCGGTTCTGAAAACGTGCTCTCGCCACGCTCCTGACACACGGCGATACATGTCCACGATGGGCATACCATGAGCCTCGACACCATGCTGAGCATATCAGTCAAAATGTGAACGGCCACAATGGCAACAGATCAATCTATAGTAGCTCCGTCGACGTTATGTGAACGGGACATCCGTCCCTTACAGGGTCGCTGATTCGTGCAGCCTTGAGAACTTATATGATTGATATTCCCGCTTATTAAGGTATTAATTTGCTGATTTGCCGTGCGATATTATTATATGTAACTCTTTCAGAGACGTGGTATATATCAAGTTAAAAACGCTCAGCCGAAACAGTATCCGAAGCGAACGCATCCTGAAATGGGAACTTAACAATAGTACACCTGTTATGAAACCCGTACTGAATTTGACCGTAGAATATGTGTTGATTACTCAGACAACTTACTCCACAGAACTGAAGCGGCTCGCACTCTCGGCGTGAGTCCCAGGAAAAACCAGTGTCTAGCGCGTGAGAACAGACTAAAGCGTTGTAAGGCTCGCGACAGTGGCACTCCGATGGAGTTCAGCGCAGTTGCTGCAAAGAGCTGAGACTCTAGAAGCGCTGGAGTCCAAGGCCATGATAAACGGTTCTCCGGGATAGGTAACTAGAACGTAACCTACGGCTGAAACTGTGAGCTTTGAGTTGTCATGCGTGATGACAAAGGGAACACAGAGCGGTGACAGGCCTTCCATAGCAGGGACAGATCAGACGCTGATAGAGCTAGTAACCCCAGATTTCGCTGGCCAAGCCCAGGCATTCATAGCTTTGGTACCTTGTACTATTGAATGCGGAGAGCGATACCCACGTATCATATGGCCACGATGATGCGAGCCAGTGTTCCGACCGAGCAGTTCGCACTGTCCGGAACATTCCAGGCTGTACCCGAAGTGGAGTTCGACGCTGTCAGGTTTGCTACACATGGAACTGACCGGGTTGTTCCCCTGCTCTGGGCGACGAACGCCGACACTGATTCCGTAGGTACGGCGATTACCGAAGACGAGACGGTACGGAGCGCACAGGTCATCACCAGCCAGGATCAAAACACGTTGCTCCGAATGGACTGGACGGATCAGGTCCGGTTTCTCACCCGCGTACTGGTCGGAGAGCACGGGACTGTCGTCAGTGCTCGCGGGAGTACTGAGGGGTGGACGTTCCGTATCCTGTTTCCGGAACGAGACGCGGTTTCCTCGACATGTGACGCGTTCGAGGAGTACCATATCGACATCGAACGGATAACTGCGCTGAAAGACGCGCCGTCGATAGAGGGGTCCCAGCTCACTGACGGACAGTTCTCGATACTCAAAGCCGCAGTCGACGAAGGCTATTACGAGATCCCCCGCCGAACAAACCTACAGGAGCTGGCATCGGACCTCGGGGTCTCACATCAGGCCCTCTCCGAACAGGCACGTCGTGGGCACCGCGCCCTCATTGAGTCAGTCATCATGCCGTGACAGTAAGAATGTACGGCACCAAAACCACAAGTGGCCTCGAAGTCGACAGGCACGACGGCCTACACATATAGGCCGGAGATGTATCCACTGCCAGAATGAACTAATTCATAATGAGCACTATCGTCGAAGCGACTGTCCCTGCAAACCAGTTCGCTCTCGGGCAGACGTTCGTCCGAGAGCCGAGCGCGGAGTTTCGCACTGTCAGCCTCGTGGCAGACGGACCTGGCCGCGTCATGCCGTTTCTGTGGGCCGACCACAACGAAACAGACCGGCTGACCGAAGTCATCGAATCTCACTGTCAGTATAACGGCTCTCGATCAGCTTTGTAACTCCGAAGTCTCTCCATGGTGGTTTACTTCTCGGTACAGAGGTGCCGGGAAGCAACCTTGAATGTCGCCATTCATAGCGGAGCCGCCGTACTGACGTGGACCGCTGCGTCCACATCTCCCGAAAAAGCGGTATCGAGACACATTGTGGTCACCGGCTGGGCCCTGCTTCGATATCAGGAATCCAGGGGTGCAGTAACGTCGGACAGCCCGCTGCCGTGCTCACCGGCCTCGGACTCGGGTATCTATCTGCGCTCTCTCACAGATACGAGTCGTCCCACTCATCGGCGAGATGGAGGTTGCCACACTCGCTGCATTCGAGGCGGTCGAGCCCATCGCCTGCTATGTCAGTACTGCCACAGTTTGAGCAGAAGTATCCGTACTGTTCTGTGCGGTCCTCACCCATATAGGTGGAAAAGAACGGAGCCTCTCGACCGGGGACGGTCTCGTCCCGTTCGATGGGATGGTCGGTCCCATCAATTGTGACGGACTCGGGAACTGGAACGGAGGGTTCGTTTGCGTCTTCCGTCCCTTCTCCCTCAGTAAATACCGCTACTGCGAACTCCTCGTTACCGAACGTCACGTCCGCATTGTCGTCGCTCTCGAGGCCGAAGTCTTCGAGGAATTCGCCACCCTCGACAGCGTCTTCGAGAATTCTCGCGACGAGCGGTGTCCCGTCGTCTTCTCGGACACTCTCCAGCAGCGCGGTGGCGATCCCCTCGCCACGCGCCTCGGGATCGACGTGGAGCCAGCGAATCGTTCTCTCAGTTCCTCCTGCCACATCAATGAACCCCTGCACTTGCTCG
Source organism: Haloarcula sp. CBA1127 (assembly GCF_001485575.1). Lineage (NCBI taxonomy): Archaea > Methanobacteriati > Methanobacteriota > Halobacteria > Halobacteriales > Haloarculaceae > Haloarcula > Haloarcula sp. CBA1127. Next base: position 86,445 of record NZ_BCNB01000001.1, on the reverse strand, counting down.
GTGTCGCCGGCTGTGTGTTCGGCGACTAGCACCGTTGTGTCAGAGTCGGCAAGCCGCTCAGCCAGTGTCTCGTCATCGAATTCATTTTCGACTATCGTCTCAATCTGCTGCGGACTGAGAGCGTACGAGGTTCGGAACGAATCCCGAGCGAGCGTCTCGACTCGCTGACGGTCTTCGGAGTCAGCAGGACGGATCTCCATACACACCGTTCTCGGCGGACGGTAATAAGTCACCGCACTGAACTATAAACGTCGAGGCTCGTATGCCACGGTAACGCGTCGTTCAGACGTTACCGGCTTTCCCGTCGCAGCTCACAGAAGGACCTATTTTGATAGAGCCGGCAGTACGCTGGAAGCGACAGGGGGGACGCGAAGTAAGTTTCAGGACCGTTTCGGTAGCGTTCGAAACGGGAGACATCATATCCCTAACTTCCGGCATCTGACAGGCCTCTCAGGGATTGCTCTGTCGCTTCGAGAGTGCCATCTGGGACGTCCTCCTCGTGGTTCGCGTCCCGATCCACGCACCCAGGGTGATCCCGTACAGAACGTGTCCGACATGAAACGCGAACCAGTCGTCAGGTCAATATCCAGCAGCGCTTTATGCGAGCAGCGTATTCGATAGTGTCTGGTATCGTTTACTTGAGATGCTCGTAACCCCAACTTTCCAGTATTGACGCCACAGTGTCGGGATTTTCTGCTGCCAGTTCGACGAACGCCTCGCGCAGATCCGTTACCGAGATGTCCTTTGAGCGCATATCGAGTTCATCGGCCACATCGGCCCTCACTTGGTCCTCTAATTCGGCGTATTCGTCACGGAGGAACGCGACGTGTTCGTTATCTCGGTCTTCTTTGACCGTCTGTCGGCGAATGACGTACGGGATTTCGTCTGTACTCATGCTGTCGGTGCTATCGCTTTCGGATTCGGTCTGAGATTCAGCTGTCGTTTCTGGTGTTGGGTCCAGCGCCGGGTCGTCCTGCTCGTCGGTCGTATCTTCGGCGAACGGGTCCTCTCCGGGGCCTTCCTTCATGCCAGTCATTTACGCCACCTCCTCGATAGCGCCGGGTTCCGGTGGGTTCGGGGCTTCGATCCCGGCCTGCGCTTCGAGGTAGCGGGCCAATCGGTCGTACTGCGCCAGCGTTTCGAGTTCGTAGTCACGTCGACGGTTGCGGTGATCCCGGACATACGTGAACGCTGAGCACTGCTGTGCCCACGACCCTTCCATCAGCGAAGTACGGTCGCCGAAGATCTCTGGCGTCGAGTACGGGATCTCGCTAAGGATGCGCTTCTGGTCGTTTGTCCCCTTCACGCCGACTGGGACGGCGGCAAGGACGCCCACGTCGATTTCAAGCGTGTCTTCAAGCCCGGAGACGAGCTGTTCTAACCCCTCAACAGCGGCTTGACCTTTCGCACTCGGTTCAACTGGGATAACCAACGACCGTGTCGCGTTGATAGCGTTGTGTAGGTGTGGGCCTTCCGTCGCCGGCGGGTCACAAATCAGCACATCGTACTCGTTACGAACGCCAGCATCGGCAAGCGTGCTGAGTAACGCGGCGTGAATATTGAACGCGTCCCCGACAGCGGCGGCTTGATCCTGTTCGCGGCGGAGCCAGTCCCCGAGATCGGCGAGTTGGTTGTGTTCAGCGATGACGTCGACGCCGTGTTCAGCGGTGACGATGAGGTCCTCAAAGTCACCTTTGGGACGGTTGATCATATGCCGGGCGAGATGGTCGACGTCCTTCGAGCGGTCCTTGTCGACGCCAAACAGCCGTGAGAGGTTTCCCTCTTGCGGATCTAGTGGGACGACCAGTGGTTTGAGACCGGCGCGGGCGTGTGCAACGGCGAGGTTCGCGGCGGTCGTCGTCTTGCCGACGCCGCCTGCCTCGCTGTAGGTGCTGTATGAGAGCATAGCTGGTTGTTATAGCCCCCAGTTGAAATAACCTATCGATTGGATTCTCTGTTTCAATCAACTGTTTCAACCAATCGATTCAACCAGTTAGTTCAATCAATTGGTTCAATGAGATGGTTCAACCAATCGATTCAGTCAGCTGATTCAAACGACAATACAAATCGACAAAATGCGGTTAGGGCACATCGCTGGCCGCGTCTGGTCATCCGGATCGGTCACAAGATAGTACCATGGCTTAAGTACACAACCGCATTACAGAGGAGTCGAATGGGTTCGGAGCCGACGCACACGTCGCTGGAGACTCTGCAGGAAGCCCTCCAAACAGAGCGAATCACCTACGTCGATACGTTGAACGAGGATATCGGCGCAGTCGTCGAGGGCGCAGACCAGCTCGCCTTCGATTACGTCGTCGGTGATATCTCCGACTATGGTGTGTCCTCGAACGACCACGTCCACCTCGATCTGGTCCACAGTGGTTCGACGATCCACTGCGTGCTCTTTGGGTACAAACGATCGACCATCGACACCACAATCGAGGATGGGATGCAAGCAGCTGTCAAAGGCTCGCTCTCGTATTACGAAGACGGAGGCAACGTGTCCGTCATCGTCGAAGACATCGTGGAGGTCGGTGAGGGTACGTACCAGCAAATCTACGAGCAAAACAGGGAACTGCTGGACTCGGATGGATTGCTCGATCCGGAGCACAAGCAAGCCCTGCCGGACTTCCCAGAACGGATCGGGATCGCCACCAGTTCGACAAGCGATGCCCGGATGGATGCGGTCACCAGCGTTCACGAGCGGTATCCCGACGTAGATATCGTCATCCAGAACACGAGCGTCCAGGGCGACGATGCGATGATGTCAATCATGGGTGCGATAAGTAAACTCGATGACGATCCCCTGATCGACGTTATCGTGCTTACCCGTGGTGGCGGGTCCGACAAGCATCTCCGGGTGTTCAACGAAACGCCGCTCTGCCGTGTTATCCACAAAACCGAGACGCCAATCGTAGTTGGGGTCGGACACGAGAACGACCGCACACTGGCCGATGAAGTGGCCGACAAACGGGTAATGACACCGACCGAGGTGGGTAACATCGTTCCGGAGCGGACAACACTAGACGCGGAACTAGAAACGCTCGAAGAGCGTCTCAACACAGCCTACACAGAGACCGTCGAGACAACACTGGAGACGATGGATGACCGACTCACCCAAGCCTACAGACGGACAGTCGAATCGGACCTGTCCTCGTTCGAAGTCGAGCTTGACCGCACATACGACACGCACGTTCGCGATGCACTGACCGATCTTGAGAACCAGCTAGAGCAAGCACGAACCCAGTACGATCAGCAGCGGGAACGAAAACAGGAGGCTGCAGCCCATCGCCGCCAGCGTCGACGGCTACTGCTCGTCCTGCTCGCTCTGGGCCTGCTTGTTGTGGCTCTACTCCTGTACATCTTAGTACTATGAAAGACGAGACAATCGCCGACAAGACCGACCGGCTCGAACGGATTATCGAACAGCTCGAAAACGGAGACGTCTCGCTGGAACGGGCGAATGAACTCCATGCCGAGGGAACGGAACTGATCGCCGAACTCGAATCGGAACTAGCTGTTGGGGATGGCGAGGTTATCGACCGCTGAAGTCCGGTTGAAACTGTTTTGTGCTGTGGTAACTTCTCCCGCGTAACCGTCCGAGAAGTACACTTCAGGCACAGTCTTCGCTGCGATTAATTCGTCACCCAACCAAGTGAGTCATTGTGCTGCCGGAGATACGTTGGTGCGACGTTGCCGTCCAGCTGGGGGACTGACTCACCAGCTCGGTCGACGATTGTCTGTCTCAGCAGGTCACTGTCGGTCTCGAAGTCGGGATTGACGTGCAACCGATAGTTGCGGTCGATAGTGAATAGTTCACGGTCGAAGGCCACATGGTGAATCTTGCTGAGTGGGAGGACATTGGTGGGATCCGCCCGGTGCTGTGGGTGGTCGCTCCAGGGCAGGACATGAGCAACATCCAACAGCCCGCGGTGGTCAACGCCGGATATCGGACAGGTCTCATCATACCGGACGAGTACTGTCTCCCGGAACTCCGGATCAACTGCACGGGCCTGAACCGCCGTTTCGTAGGTCGTTGCCGTCGGAGTATCTGTGGTAGGTGCGTCGGCCTGGGGGTTAGACCCAGCCCACTGCTCGACGGCGATCTCGACGAACTGGCGGCCCTCATCAGTGAGGGCGTACTGCTGGCCGTCCTTGTGGACGAGTCCGAGGCTTCGGAGCCAGTTTACTCGCTGTTTGGCCATGTCCGTATTGGCCGGGTCCCAGCCCAAGCTTGCATGCGTCTTGAGTTGCTGGTGCCCGATTTCTTCGATTGTCATCGGAGCAGGCACAAGTGAGTACAGCAGGCTCCGGAGGCCAACATTTCGGCGACACATGATCTGGAGAAGCGTTTCCGTCGTTTGCTCAGCGACGTAGGTGGTGCCCTCCGGCCCGAGTCGCCAGTGGTGGCCGTCTCGTTCGATAAAGCCGACATCTTCGAGATAGTCGATCCGGCGCTGTATCGAGTCCCGACTCGAAACTCGTTCAAAGTGCCCCCGGTGCCAGCCGATGAGTTCATCGGGAGTGGGCTGTTGGTCGTCGACGTACTCAAGGATTGCATTGAGTGTCTTGACGTAGTTCGTTGCGCCGCCGAACATCGGGACGATGCTCCGGAGCCGGTCAGGTGGCATCTCTGGCTGGTATTTTGGAGGTCAATACATGGTTTTTGGGACTACGCGGTCGGGTCAGTAGTGAATAGCTGGACCGGGATTGAGTTCACTCCGAGTTTTCAGCGTAATCCTTGATAACTGTACTAGAGGGCAGACTCAGCTGTAGCTCGAAAGTGCTTGTAGTACACCCACGGCAATCGTGGGAATCCTGTGTACGAACTGCCCCACACTTGGTGTACAACCAAGACAAAACCCTGTATCGAGAGTCCTGTGGAAACTATCTGGGGTATTCGGTCACCGTTTGCATCGACGCTTGGTATTCGAACAGATTTTAATTTACCAGAGAGCGCTTATTATCGAAACTCAGCCGCTTCTGAGTCCGGTGAAAAGACCGACAGCAATAATTTTGCTTGTGATAAAACAGCAAGTAGATGCCCTCCACACGACGTCGATTTCTTGGATTAGCCGCCTCAGGAATTATCGGTTCAGCTGGCTTCACATCTCTCGATACGCAGGAACGTATTGATAGTCAATCACCTTCCGACTGGCCGATGGGCCGATACGATCCTCCCGGAACCGGGTACAACCCCACAGTATCAGGTCCAAAAGACAATGTGGCTGTTGCGTGGACACACCAAGCCCCGGACTGGTTTCGGGGGAGTACCCAACCGATCCGCCGTGGGAAGACGCTATACGTCGGTGGCAACGGACTGCTTGCACTCGATACCGAGACTGGGAAGCGGCGGTTCAGTTTCCAGGGGCCGTATCACTCAACTCCAGCGATCGCCCCAGCGTCGATCTATCAGACGAAGACACTCGGTATAACCGGGCCAGCTGGGGTTTACGGGCTTAACGCCAGTGGCGGACGGGCACTCCCCTTCACAGATATGAGTGTCGGCGGCGAGCGATGGACAGGACCGCAATCGCCGACGCCCGGTTTCTTCGGGCCGGCCGAGTCAACAACTCCGGTCACTGCGAACGGGACGATATACACGGCACTACCTAGGACGAACTCAGTCGTAGCCCTGAACCCGAACAATGGGGAGATTTTGTGGCAACAGACCCATCACAGAGACGAGGCGATCAGTGGGACGTACAACAGACCCGCGGTGGACGACGGCATCGTGTTCGTCACCACATGGCCCCAACAGGCTACTGCGTATCGTGCTGATACTGGTGAGCAACAGTGGCACCGGGAACTCGAAGAGATGACAGTTCTGCCGCCAGTGGCGACAGACGAGGGCATCGTCATTCCGACGCGTGAGTCAGTTCAGTTGCGTGCCCGATCCGATGGTACGCTCCTGTGGGAACGCAATCTCGACGGGAATGTCACCGACAGCACGCCAGCAGTAGCCAACGGGACGATATTCGTTGCCGATGAGCGGGAGTCACTGCACGCGCTCTCGCTGGCAACCGGCGAGACACGGTGGACAGTTCCGTTCGACGGAAAAACGACGCCGGTTGTCGCTGACGGTTGCGTCTACGCGGTGGACTCACTCTGGGCACTGGAGGCGTTCGACGTCGCCACGGGTGAGAAGCAGTTCGAGTACCATCCTTCGGAAGTACCCCTCTCGCCACCGATAGTCGGAGATGGTATGCTGTATCTGGCAAATCGTGGCCGAGTTCTCGCACTGGAGGAAGCATAATGCCCGGGAACGAGGAGGCTGGAAGTGAGACGGTGTCTTCGCTTGGACACCCATCCCCGACGATTCGACTGTCTACCCTGGGCGTGCTCAAGTCTGCGCTCGGGCGCATTCGTCGCGACCCCGTGCTCGCTGTCCCATTCGCTTTCGTCGGTATGGTGGTTGCACTCGTCGACTGGCTTCGCCAGCACGATTCAGTTCCGATGGCACCAACCGACGCACTCAGTCAATCGGTCAGTGTCAACTATGCAGTGTTCCCACAGGGTACTGCACGAACGGTCCGACACGTTGGTGCGTTGGTCGACCTCGAAACACGGTATCTCCTCTGGGCTGTCGGGCTCGAAGTCCTCGTTCCACTCGCTGTCGGAATCGCCGGTTGGGTGACGATTACACGAGTCCTCGATACGCACTCTGGTCCCCGCGCGTTAAGCAGGTATCTTGTCGCACTGGCTGCCGTCGTCTCCATCCCGCAACTATTGGGCGGTTTCTCGGTGGATATCACTGGTTTCCTGTCCGGACTGATGCTATTGGCGGTGGCTCTGTTCGTCCTGACCCGTCTGTTCCTGCTCCCTGCGTTGCTAGTCACTGGCAGTGGCTTTGTGACGGCGCTCAGGCAGAGCTACCGTCGATCACGAGGGCGGGGCATGACCATCGCCGGCCTCATCATCGTCATTGGTCTCGCCTACTGGGGCCTCGCGACCGTACCGGTCGCCGGCGGCTTTCTGAGTACTGCCGTAGTGGCACCGATTCACGCTGTTGCGATCGGAACCGTCTTTTCGACTGGCTCTCGTGAGACAGCGTCGAGCCCAGCCGACCATATCGAATCGGGAGACGCACGCTCAGACGAGAGCCAGTAACGACGTTCGTGCGTGCTCTCTCTTGTGAATTGCCACCAGCACATCATCAGGCACAAATTGAGCCACCACTGATTCCGCCATCTTCCTCGAAGGTCAAACTGTGTTCCTGACCAGTTCGGGGACACGTCCGCACTCTGGTGTAGACGTGCGTCTCGTTATCGGTGCCCTTCTCGCCGAGGTACACCGTCACGTCCCCACGTGTCCACCCGTCAATCGTGGTCGTCACCGTCTCGCCGGGAGCGACGGTGATCTGTTGTGTGGGGACCCCATCGTCAGCGAGTGTGACGTTTCGATCCCCATCCGGCCAGACCAGTTGCGAGAGCGTCTTGAGCCTGTGTTCGCCATCTCTGGTCGTGACCTCGAAATTCATGTACATCGCCTGCTCGCTGCTTTCGACAGTGTACGCTGACAGTTGATACGCTGTCGTGTCGTTGTTTTCCACAGTCAGTGTGGGTTGGAAGGGTCCAGAGACGGTATCATACTGGACATAACCAATCACAAGCGCCGATCCGAGAAGGAGCGCAATCATTCGACGGGAAACCATCCGTAGGATTGTGTTCCAACAGGAAACAGAATATCATTCCGATTGTCTCATCCAAGTGTCACGGACAGAGTTAATAAATCGAGGCCGAATCAGCGATGCGGGGTGAAATTGCTGATGACGGACCAGGGGTTTCCGGAGAAAACGGACGTATTACCGCTGAGGAAGATACGGCCATCGAACGCAGCCGATCATATGCGTTCTGTCTGGTCCCGTAATGTCGGAATCCTCACATGGATTTAATATACTTCAGTGACAATTACGCAGTATGGTTGCTCAATCGACACAACGGCAAGATTCGTTTTTTACGCTCCCATCGCATCCAGTGGGATACCTCGCAATCGTAGCCACGCTTACCACTGCTGGCATCCACTTACTGCTCGGTCCACGTGTCATGGGATTCAGCCAGACATTAGGGACGCTGTTTATTCTGAATGGGCTTGGATTTCTTGGCGGGGCCCTCCTGTACAGTAGCCGATACTGGCGGCCCGAGCTGTACCTTGTCGCTGCGGGGTACGCCATTGTCACCATTCTCGCACTGTTTGCGTTCCAGGGTTTCAGCTTTGACGCGTTCTATATGCAGGGGAACCTGAATCCGCTGGCTGTCGGAGCGAAGGTAGCTGAGGCCATCCTCGCCCTCTGTGCCATCTACTTATACAGAACATCGGCTCCGTGAGAAGGCCACATTGATCGTCCGTAGACAACGACCGAGCCATCGCCTTCTACGAAAAGCTCGGGTTCGAAAGGACGCAGTATCACATGGTAGCTAGCGTAGACGACTGATATCATCCTACAAATGACAGAATAGAGTCAGCTGCGCTTGCTATCTATCAGGGTGTCATAGAACAGTTGGCATGGTTTTCTGAGACCGGTCGAGAAAGCTACTACTGCTGTTTCTGAATAGAAGCAATAATTTCTGCCTCTCAGACGCCGGTTTTCAGGCGCTACTGAGGTGTGTGAATCATTTTATCACACCCTGATCTATAGCTATCTGAAAGTAATATGTATCTCAATCCGCCCAGTCCTGACTGTTCCAATGACGTACCCAGCTGCTTGCCAGTGAACGATCCATGCAGCACTGACGGTGTCGATACTGAACAGTACCGGGCGACAGAGCACAGCGTCTCAGTTATCTAAACAGTCGCCACAACGGCTGGCCCCAGGTGGCGCTGGTGCATCGCACTCTACACAGGTATCGACAGCAATGGTCGCTGCCGAACCCGAGTTAGAGTCTTGTGTAAAACGTGCTCGGAGCCACTGAAGCATATCGATAACCATCGTTCTCTAACTATATGAAGTCATTTATGGATGATTTAATGAATAGGATAGTGCCAGCTGTACCACATCGACGCTAATAATAGCATCGCCGACGTATCGAGGGGAGGTCTCGAGGGAACGGGTACTGACATTCTTCGCCACGTTCTGATGACGTTCATTCGCGTCATGTTGAGGCACCTGCAGGTCTCTGTGAGCACTCACACCTGACCGGAGATGCCCAACAGTAACGGCAACGGTACCACACAATCGGACGAACACAAGACAACCTTGCCCGTTCGTTTGGAGGGAAATGGTGGGCTGCAATGGGCACCTTGCGTAGCGCCCACCATCTTGCTATGTCAGAGGCACGGCTGGGTTCTGGACCCGGGAAACCCAGTCAGACGACCAGCAGTCAGGGGAATGCGAAGCGGGGACCAGAACCCACCCGGATGTGACAGACGCCTCATAAATAGCCTTTGTGGAGCCACGATACCAAACACCATACCATTATCCCCCACGATAATAGCCAGATCTACCACGGTACCGATGTCTCCAGTGGCATACGCACTTGGACGTACAACAATACCCCGTAGCACCGCTATGTTCACCAGTAGAATGGTGGGTTGCCAGGGGTGGGAGAAACGGTATGCAACGCACCACCCGACAGCTACTGGGTTTCCACCGTCCCGCCACCAGAAGGTGGCCCGATGATTACCCGACCGAGTGTTGGCGAGATCGGTGCTCGTCGCCTGTACTGCCGTTCAAAATGCTCAAATCTGATTTTGATACTACGCTCGGCCTAATACGTGATGGCAGTAATTCGTGAACGCAATGGTGACAGTCTCCGCATTCAAAGATGGATCCGCTGCCCTCCGAGAAAACCCGATCCTGTTCGTCGCCGGCCTCCTCATCGGGGCCGTAAGTCAACTCCAGTACGTGGATAACCTGATCGAATCACCACTACTGTCAGCGGGTGTCTCTCTCGTATGGCTCATTGTGTTCCCGTTCGTTCTCGGTGGCTTCATCGGAACCGCACAGACCGCGCTCGAAGGAGTAGACGCGTCGCTCACCCAGTTTTTCGTTGAAGCGCGGACACATTACTTCCCACTTCTCCTCGCAACTGTGTTGTTCATACTTATCGTGTTCGGGACCGCTGTCGGACTCGGATTGATCGGGTTCATCCTCGGTATCGGCTCGATGGCGCTCGCCCCGATTAACGAGATGGCTGCCTTCATCGCCGGCGTCGGATCTATACTCATCTGGCTGCTGTCCATCCTCGTTGTCATCATGTTCGTACAGTTTTACGACACTGCGATTGTCATCGAGAACGAGAGTGTTACTGATGCGTTCCGAAAAAGTGTGAAACTCGTCCGTTCAAATCTCAGAAGCGTCGCTGGATTCTCGCTGGTGTGGAGTGTCCTGTTGAACGCTTTCTTCATCCCCGAATATCTCCTCCGGTTGACACTGACGGACGCTGGACCGGCTGACGTATTACCGATTGAGATCGGGATTCCGATGCCGATATTGCTCCTGCTCGGAATCGCTCTGTCTTCAGTCGGCTTCGCGTACTTTTATACGGTCTATACGGCCTATTACTTGCGATTAACTGCTGTCCCGGAATCAACATAAACACCTACCAACAATTACAAACGATAGTTTCGAACAGCAACCAACTGGAGCAGATCCCACGCTCTCGATCCACAGCAGCTACTCACACACATGGCACGACTTCTTCCAACACAAACTGACGCCGCCGTCGAACGAAGTGATAACCCCGCTATTTTGAGTCTCGATGACGACACAACACGAGAGGTAATCGAAGCGTTGTCCTCCGAGACTGCGTACGAGATTTTCCAACTGCTCAACGAAACGCCAGCGACACCGGCACGGATCGCTGAACAACTCGGCCAGAGCCTGCAGAACGTTCACTATCATTTGGAGAATCTCGAAGCGGCTGGCATAATCGAAGTGACTGACACCTGCTATTCGGAAAAAGGCCGCGAGATGAGTGTATACGTCGTATCTGAAGACCCGACACTTCTCTTCCTCGGCACTGAGGACGACCGCCCGAGTCTCAAACGAGCGTTCAAATCGTTCGCTTCGCTGCTCGGTCCCCCATCGATTTTACTTGCTATCGGCGAATCCATCTCACAGTTCATCACTGCCGAATGAGCGAACACACCGACCCCCCAGTCCGAAGCACTCCTACCGGTGACGACGCAACTACATGTGACATGGCACCGACGATTAAGTCACGAGAAGATATCGATGGCTGTGGTTGTCTTGAATGCCGAAACATCGATACTGCGACCACCAATCGGAGCGTCCTTGATGCGTTGGTCTGGTCCGTTCGCTTGTTTCGGTCCTATCCGTCGATCATTGCCTTCGCGGGCCTGACTATCTTAGCCAACCGACTTCTCGAAACGGACATCATCAACACGTTCCCGATGCCTGTAATCAACCTACTCGATGGTCTGACGGCGTTTGTGTTTATCATCTTGATTCGAGCCTATGTGGGAACGATTGCCGCCGGGGAACTGACTGATAACTCTGTAACGATACGCGAAGGAGTCCATCGGAGCATTACTCGGACACCGGCGTTGATTGGCGTAGTATTGCTTATCGTTTTTTCAGTAATGACAGTTCCATTCTTTCTGTTTCTTCCACTACTCCTCCTTGCTGGCGCTATTCCAGGAAATCCCGCAGATATAGTTGGCTTTCCCGTCGTTGCGGCGGTGAGTGTGCTCGTTTTTGCCACGCCGTTTCTCGGCTTGTTGTTCAAGTTTTGGTTCGCACCGGAGGCTTGTGTTATCGGCCAATATGGCCCTCTCAAATCACTTCGGATTAGCTGGCAGATTACGACGAACTACCGACGGAAATTCGTGCTCATCGCGGTAATCGCTATCGGGAGCGTAAGCAACTTCTATCTACCCGAAGTGGGGACGAGCATCGCTTCGGCGACTCCTGCTTTGCGTGTGCTCTCCTCAAGCGTCGGCGATCTACTTTCTATCGTGTGGGCGAGCGCGTACGCCCACCTCTACATCCAGGAGATTGTATCGTAAACGCAGTTCTCTCAGATAGAATCAGGAGAGAAGAGTTAGGGGGGCCAGACAGCACAGCGGCTTCATCTGTTCGGATGGGTTCCACTGAATCAACCCCTCAGCGTGCGTTCGGAGTGATTACTCGATTTCTAACTGCCCACTTTCGCCGCCCTCCTCGCCATCATTTTCGTCCCATTCGAGTTCGAATTCGACACTTAATTCAGTCATATTATCTGCCGGCCCTTCGCGTTCGGCTTTGACCTCGAAGGTCGGTCGGGCAGGGGGATTCAGCGTTACAGACTCGGAGCCTGCTTTCAGGTTGATATCGCTTCCGCTATCAAGATTATCCGCGACTTTCCGGAGGTACGATGCGATCTCTTCTCGGCTCTGGTCACTTTCTGACTTGAATAGGACTTCTTCGGGCATACAGATGCTGATACACAGCCTGCACCAATAAAGCCGCCTGCCGTGTGGATGCGACGTGATCTCGACCCCGTCGAACCGCCCGATACAGTCGGTAAGTCAAGCGGGACACATTTCGAAGAAAGTCTCGTCTATTCCCAGCGATGTACAATTGTCTCAGCGTTGAAGTGCGCTGTTTCCAACATCTAGATGATGACAGAACTAACGTTCCACGGACTTGATATCGGGCGAGTCGAGCCAAACGACGACCTCGTCGACCGAATCGTCGACACGACAGCTGAAGAGTATCCCCTGACAGACGGTGACATTGTCGTCGTCACCGCGAAGGTCGTCTCGTTCGCCGAGAATCGCCTCGTCGAAGCCGACGAGATTGAGGTGACCGACCGCGACCGTCGGGTGGCCGATATCACCGGAATCGACCCGCGGGAAGTGGCCGTAATTTACGATGAAAGCGAGGTTATCGGTGCGATCCCGATTGCAGAGGTCGGCGAAGACCTGCTACTAGATCACGCTGTTGACCCCGACGCGGCGCAGGAAGCGCTCGACGAGGTACCAGCGATGCTCCTGACCGAGCGGAACGGTCGACTCTGTACGAACGCAGGCGTCGATTGGTCAAACAGTCCAGACGGGATTATGACGTTATTGCCTGAAGATCCTGATGAGAGTGCGCGTCGCCTGCGCGAGGGAATTGCGGCCCGCACAGGCGCAGATGTGGCTGTCGTCCTAGCCGACTCGGAAATCGCCGGGCCGGGTTCGATGGATCTGGCGATCGGGTGCTCAGGGATCGAAGCGACCGATAACAACTTCGGACGGACAGACCTGTACGGAGAGCCGAAGGTCGGCGGTGTCGACCTCGTCGCGGACGAACTCACCGCCGGATCAGCATTGCTCTTCGGACAGGCGGACGAACAGATTCCGGTTACGATCGTCCGAGGGTTGGAGTACGAAGATGGAGAGGGCGTACCGAATTCGGGCGGCGTCGTCCGCCGCGGACTCCGTAAGAGCGTCCAGTTGACGGCTCGCCTGAAGGCCCGCGAGTGGTTCTGATAGCTACGCTATAATCTAGAGTCGGGTACTTGAAGGGGTCATCGATCCTCGGTACACATTGACGCTGGCCCTGTACTGATAATCACTCGGCCGCGCGATCCATTGGGTCTTCGAGTTCACCGGTGATTGCCTCGAAGGCGTCTGTCGCGGTGAGGAGACCAACGACATCGTCGTCTGCAACCACGAGAGCGAGTTCCTGACTTTCGGCCTGACACCGGTCGATGAAGTCACTGATAGTCGTCTCAGCAGCGACGGTTAGCGGCGAGGTTGCCAGTTCTTCGAGTGTGGTCGTCCCCGAATCCAGCGTTTCGTAGTTGTGTAGCACCGTCGGCGCGTAGACAACACCCACGAACGAGCCCAGTGAGTCTTCGATCAACGGAAAGCGGACGTATGGCATTCCGTCGATCCGGTCCATGTTCGTCTCGAAACCATCGGTCGTCGAGAGCGCGACGATGTCACTGCGCTCAACCATGATCTCACTGACCGGCGTCGCGCCGATATCGAGGGCGTTGATAACTTCACTCCGTCGCTCTTCGGAGATGTCGAGTCGGCTGAGCGACTCACCCATCTCGCTACGCAGTTCAGCCCGAGTCGTTGCGAGATCGCCCTCGGTCTCCGATTCGGTCCACGAACGGGAGATTTCGACGCCGAAGAGGCCCAGCAACGCTTTGGCTACCCAGTCCGCTGCGATGATCACTGGATACATGAGCTTTGTCCAGACGTACAGCGGTCCCGATCCGTATCCAGCGACGAACTTGGCACGCTCGATTCCCAGATACGTCGGTGCCTGTTCACCGACGATAACGTGCATGAGATTGACAACGACCAACGCGAGGAGGACAGACAGTGTCGTGTGTCCGCCGCCGGTGACACCAACTGCACCCAGTAGTGGTCCCAGAACTGCTGTGACGGCCGGTTCAGCGACCACACCTAGGCCGACACTACAGATGGTAATCCCCACCTGACAGCCTGTGAGGAATATCTCCAATCGCTTGGTCATGTTCCAGGCGCGTTCGAGTCCACGGCCATTGCCGAGAAACTCTGCCTCCTCGAACTGCCTGACGCGGGTCATCGCGAACTCGGTCGTGACAAAAAAGCTGTTTCCCAGGAGGAGGGCGACACCACCGAACAGACGGAGCCACGTTACCAGCGAGATAGGCATCAAATCCTGGTTTCTCCGGGCATTATCTAAATCTACTGTTGACACGCTGTAGTCAGACGCCCTATGCAGATTTCGCCCCCCTGGGGGAGCGTTGGCGATGACTATGACGACTTGCTCTGTGACCACTCTGCGACAGAGTCGGACCATCTCTCCAATTCGATATACCCCACTCGCAATCACGTCCTCCCAGTCGAACTGTCTTGGAAAGGCCAGACGTCCGTCGAAGGACCGGCTGACGTGGCGACGAACTTCGCAGATCAGCTCAACATAGATGTCGGTGTTCTGGCAGTTATCCCGAACGGAGTCAAGAATACCGCGGACCAGCGTGAGATGCTGGGAGACGTCGAGGTCTCGACCCCCGAAGTAATCGGTAATCGAACGTCACTCATCGAAGGGTGCTGGAAACAGCAGTGTTCGGCCTTCCGGTGTCCGGAAACACCGGAGTCGGCGTCGGGGTTACGAGGTCGAGACGCTGGCCCAGCTAAACCGTTACCCGTACGCTCGCATCTCAGTAGTACCGGACATGGACGAAGCCGTCGATAGTCGGTTCCATATCGGACAGCCCTTTCAATTAGTTAGCCATCGCCGTTGATGATATCCGCGACCCTTTGCCGGTCGAACAGCGTCTCATCGGAGAACACGTCGGAGTAGATCCGCTGGGCCGCGACTTCGGTCTGGAAGAGGTTGATGATCGGTCCCTGATCGAGGTATCCGCCGCGGTAGACCGCGTCGTTCTGGACGGCGGTCAGTTCGCTGGCCACAGGGTTGTTCCGTAGCGACTCAACGATAGTCTCCTCGAACGTCGCCTGATCCTTTTCGACCTGCCCGCGGACCAGCAGGACATCCGGGTCAATATCCAGCAGCGTCTCGAAATCCACTTTGAGACTCGTGTTGCCCGAATAGTGTCCGACGTCGGTCCCCTCGAAAGCGTCCCGGAGCCGTAGATCACGCCAGTGTTTCTTTCCGACACCACCGTCGTAGAGCTGGTAGGGGTAGAACGTCTCCGGTGTCTCGTCTGCGGGGTAGAGCAGTGCCGCCTCTGGAGTCGTTTCGGGCAGTCGCTCCTGGAGGTTGGTCAGGAACTCCTCGTGGAACGACGCGAACTGCTGGTAGCGCTGCTCGCGGTCGAAGACCTGTGCAATCTTCTCAAAGGCCTCGTACAGTGAGTAGTACGGGTAGTCGTGCCAGTCGTCGCTACGCCGCCGGATGAAGTTCCCAAAGAAGGGACCGATGTTCTCTTTGACTTCCTGAATGTCTCGCTCGTCCCAGTCGTACCAGTTGCGTAGCTGGTTTGGTTCCATGAAGTGGACGTCGGCATCCATCTGGTAGAACCGCTCCTTGTCGACACCGTCCTGATTGAGTGTCGTCACCGCATCGGGGTCGTACTCGACACCGGGAAGTTCTTCGTAAAACTCGGTGGCATACCGGTATGGCAACTGTATGCCGAGCGTCTGGCCTGCGTCAAGGGCCATTCCCATGTCGGCGTAGCTCGGGAGCAGTGCCACCCAATCTTCGGGAGGCCCATCGAAGGTTACGGGCCCCATCGGTTCCATCGAGACAGTGTAAGAGTCGGCCGCTTCAGGCGTTGACTCACTCTCACTGCTCCCACTACGACAGCCTGCCAGCAGACCACTTGCGATTACTGTTCCACTTGCGAGATAGGTTCGTCGTCGCATATTTTTAGGCATACCTAAAACAATAAAAGCCTATTGGAATGTGTCTCCAACTGAAATTAGTCTGCGCTGCTGTGCAGAACCACAGCATCCTCCGCCGGTTGTCGTGACTCCGGCGTGCCTGAAGCACAACACTTATCATATTTAGGTCAGCCTAAAATTTATGAATGACAGCGAGGCGACATCGGTGACGAGGCGTCGCATCCTGCGAACGAGCGTCGGTGCTATTGGGACGCTGGGGATAGCTGGTTGCTAGTCTGGGGCCGAAGAGGCGGCGTCCGCAACTGGAGATACGCCAGCACAAAATGGGGGCACGGCGACACTCACCGATGAGCAAGGGATCGCGGAATCCAGCTTCGTCTCGCCAGCGACAGCTGTGACGAGCGATCGTTCAGAGCCAACCCAAGAAATTAATAATCTCTTTGATCGAAACCACAGATATTATTATATTCAAGCATAGATTTAATAACACTGATGGTCCAACTCACGCGGCGACGGTTGCTCCAAGGCGCAGGCATAACTGCAGTTACTACAACGGGACTCACCGGCTGTCTCGGGCGAAGGAGTGGCTCACTCAACTCCCTGACCCTCGCCTACGTCCCGATCTACCCGAACATGCAACACTATGTGATGGAACAGGAGGGCTACTACGAGAACGTCGCCGCGGACGTCACTATCGAGCGATTCAGCTCGGGGCCGAGCGTCGTCAAGGCCTTCGCGAGCGGCGATGTCGATGTCGCGCTCTTCGGCATCACCCCGGCGATAGTCCTCGTCGACAAGGGCACGGACGCAGGCGTTCTCGCGGCGAATTCGAGAAACGGCTTCAAGATCATGGGGACGACCGAACTCGCCGACCGCTACGAACAGGAGGGTGCAGCCACGTTCGAGCACTTCGAGGAAGAGTATGGTCGTAAGGTCCAGTTCGGTGCACCACCGGACGGAAGCGTTCCCGATATCGTCCTCCGGTACTGGTTTCAGGAGGATCTCGCAGTCGGTAAGATGGACTCCGTCATCAACAAGTCGAAGGTCCCGCCGGCGAAGGCGGTCCAGACAATCCAGTCGGGTGACATCGACGCCACGATCATCCAGGAACCGTTCGCAACCATCATCGACCGAGAGGACGGCTTCGCCGAACTCGCTTGGTCCGGGAACATCCTAGAGAACCACCCGGTTACGGTGCTGTTCGCGAACCAGCAGGTGCTTGACGACAGTGAGGTCGCACAATCACTGGTCGAACAGCACGTAGCTGCGACCGATTTCACCGAATCTTCGCCGGATACAGCCGCAGCCCACGCCGCATCTGTAATCGGCTCCAGCATAAGCGAGGACGAGGACCTCGCGACGGCCGCCGTAGACTCGAAGGCATCCGAGTTCATTTCGAGCCCGCACACGATCACCGAACAGGCCGCGACGATGGGCGAGTTCGTCGCCAACGTTGGCAACATTGAGGACCCGGTCGCGACTGAAAATCTGTTTGCATTCGACCCTTACGACGCCATCCAAGAATGAGTACACGTACCGACACCAGTTCCAACGCGGTGGTCGCCAGCAGCTTCGAGGTGGACCTACGGCGGTATCTCCGCGGCCTGGGCGGCCTCCTCGTGTTCCTGCTCATCTGGTGGGTTGGCGCAATGTCGACCCAACCGTCGTATCTGGTGCCGAGCCCCCTCGAATCAGTACACGCGTTTATCGACCTGTTTGCGACCTCGACGGCCATTGTAGTTCCCGTTCTGGAGTCGAGTCTCGTACTACCGACTGGGCTCGCACACCTCGTACAGACGCTGTTCCACTACGTGCCGGGGCTCCTTCTCGGCGCGCTCTGTGGCATCAGTCTCGGCCTTGCGATGGGCTGGAACGGGGCACTTGACGACTGGTTTCGGCCGCTCGTCCGGGTACTGCGGCCGATTCCGCCGCTCGCGTGGGTTGTCTTTGCCATCGTCTGGTTCGGTATCCACCACACCGGCGCGGCGTTCATCGTCTTCGTCGGCGCGTTCTGGATCAACTTCTACGGCGCCTACGGTGGTGTGGAGGGGGTTTCGAGCGACCTGACCGACGCCGCGTCGACGCTCGGTGTGGAACGCGAGTTCTCAATGCTGAAACTCGTCGTGCTCCCCAGCGCCGCTCCACAAGTGTTGACAGGATTCCGAACGAGCATCGGCCGGTGCTGGATGATCGTTGTGGGTGCCGAGCTGTTCGGCGCACCAGGCGTCGGCTACGAGATCATCAACGCCTCGAACAACCTCGTGATGGCCACCAGTGTCGCGTATATGTTCGTGATCAGCCTCGCGTTCCTCTGTATGGATGTCGGATTTCGCCTCGTCGAACGGAGGGTGCTTGCGTGGCGATGAGTGAGCAATCATCCACAGAGCCCGAGAAGGTGCCCAGCGAGAAAATCACTGTTCGGAACGTCAGCAAGGCGTACGAGTCGACGCAAGCGCTCGATGACGTCTCGTTCTCGGTGACGGAAGGCGAGTTCTGCTGTGTCGTCGGACCGTCAGGCTGTGGAAAGACCACACTGTTGCGAGCGATTGCGGGACTCGACGACCCGGACAGTGGGTCGGTCCTTGTCGGCGAAGAACCGGTCACCGCTCCGGGTCTCGACCGAGGTATGGTCTTCCAAGAATACGCCCTGTTCCCGTGGCGAACCGTCCACGGGAACGTCCGGTTCGGCCTCGACCGCCCCTCGTGTGAGTGCGTGGACTGCGAGGCGCGAGTTCGGGAGCTGGTCGACCTCGTCGGACTCGAGGAGTTCGAGGATGCGTACCCGGAGGAGCTGTCCGGCGGCATGAAACAGCGCGTCGGCATCGCTCGCGCACTTGCCCCAGACCCGGAGATTCTCCTGATGGACGAGCCGTTCGGAAGCGTGGACGCACGGACCCGCGACCGCTTGCACGCCGAACTACTGGCTATCTGGGCTCAGACCGAACAGACGGTCGTGTTCGTCACGCACGACATCGACGAGGCGGTGACGCTGGCCGACCGGGTCGTCGTGATGGACGCCGACCCGGGAACCGTACAGGTGACCATCCCTATCGACATAGAGCGGCCGCACGACCGAACAGCCCACGAGTTCGTCGACTACGTGGCCCGCATCAGAGACGAGCTCGGGAGCCCGGTCGATGAAAGATACTGACGAGGTCCATCAAAAATATCGATAGTGAGCGCATCCATGACGGAGCGACTCGTTGGGAACGACCGCACAGCCAGTGACAGAAGCAGATCTGGTGGCGCTCCTTACAGAGGCCTGCAACTTGGAAACCACGCAGACACCCTCTCCAGATGGGTGTGGATACAACTGAGTCCCACCCCCGGTATCTTGCGCCGCTTCCTCAGTCGATCGAGACGCTGTTACTTTATCTGATTAGTGAGCTCGTTGATCATCTTACTGAAGACATCTTCTGTGACGAGATCGAAGTCAGCGATGATCTATGAAAGCACCCACGAAACGTTGAGCTTGAGTAGAGCATTTTTATGGGTTCAGAATTCACTCATCTAAGAGTCCATCTCCAGTATGGGTCTTACTTATGCTAGTTTCGCCTGTTGCATCCGGAGCATGAAGGCACCGGACGTGTGTCTCTCGAACCGTTTCGAGTGACGGATGGTGCTCCTGACACGATTGTGTCCCGGCCGGACAACGTGGATGGAACGGACATCCTTCCGGTCTACCTGCTGGGTCTGGGGGAGCACCGTCAAGCGGCGCTGGTGGTGGATCTCGTGGGTCATCACTTGGAATCGCACGAATTAACGCTTCAGTATATGGACGGTTAGGGGACTGGAACAGTTTGTTTGCTTGCCCGACTTCGACGATCTCACCAGCATACATTACCGCGACCCTGTCGGCGAGGAACCTGACGACATCGAGGTCATGGGAAATAAACAGGTAGCCGACACCAAACTGCTGTTGTACGTCCACAAGAAGTGACAACACTCTCGCCTGTGTTGCCATATCAAGTCCGGAAACCGGTTCATCGAGGACGATTACGTCAGGGTCGTGCGCGATAGTCCGGGCGAGAGCGACGCGCTGTATCTGTCCGCCAGAGAGTTCCCTCGGATACCGATCAGCGATTTCTGGAGCGAGGTCGACGCTACCCAAGAGCTCAGCAACGGCGTCAGGCCCGGTTCCATGTATCGACGCCGTGGTTGCACCGCCAGTGGCTTCAGCAATTGACCGGCCAACAGGCCACTGGGGATCAAAGCTCCCCCGAGCGTGTTGAAACACGACGCCGACTCGCCGCCGTTGTGCGGTGGACCGCTCTGAGAGGCCACCGACGCTCGTTCCATCGAGACGAACTTTGCCACTGTCCGGGGTGAGCTGTCCGGTGATGAGTTTCGCGAGCGTTGACTTCCCGCAGCCACTCTCACCAACAAGCCCCAGCGTTTCACCACGTTGGACCGCCAGAGACACATCACAGACCGCTTTCGCCGATGGATCACTGCCACGCAACCGGTTAAGCACTGATCGCTTCGGTGAGAACGCTTTCGAGACGTTTTGTACTTCGACCACGGTAGCACCAGACTGCGCACCGTCCGGAGCTTGGTTACGCTGTGTCATGCTGTTGCCCTCCGTCAGCTGCTGGTCTCTCTTGCTGTTCGGACACTGACTGGGCTTCAGTGACCGGCGCTTCCACACAGGCCAGTCGGTGATCCGACGCGACCTCCGTTGTTTGAATCGGGCCCGAACGACACGCGTCGGTCACGTGCTGACAGTGGTCGGCGAATGGACAGCCCTCGTGACTGCCGGTGTGGTCCTGTGGACGCACCGGGGCAGAGTGCCCGCACTCGTCAGCGTCGGCGTTGCGGACAGAACATGAAAGCAGTGCTCTCGTGTACGGGTGTTTCGGTGCGGTCAGTATCCGCTCAACCGGGCCAGCCTCCATTACCTGTCCGTCATACAGTACCACGACGCGGTCACAGGTCTGTGCAATCACGCCGAGATCATGGGAGATCAGAAGAATGCTGGTGTTTTGCTCGTCACGGAGCGAGCGCAATCGCCTAAGGATATCTGCCTGTGTGGTCGTGTCAAGCGCTGTTGTCGGCTCGTCAGCAATTAATAACGCGGGCTCACTTGCGAGTGCAGTTGCGAGAACGGCCCGCTGTCGGAGCCCGCCTGAAAGCTCGTGAGGGAACGACGACACGCTTGCAGCAGGGTTCGGGATGCCAACCTGCTCCATCAATTCGATAGCGCGCTTGTGTGCGTCCTCCCACGCTGACTGATCCCGGAACGGTGACACACCGAGGAAATCTAGCAGACGCTGTTTCCCACCCGATTCGTGTATTCGAACCGATTCAGCGATCTGTTCACCGACCGAAAACACCGGATTCAACGTTTCCGTCGGGTCCTGAAAAACCATCGAGATGCTGTTTCCACGTAGTCGACACAGTGTCGCTTCAGCAGCAGTTGTCAGCTCTCTCCCAGCAAAGGTAATCGAACCGCCAACAATATTTCCGGGGGACTCAAGTCGGCAAATTGATTGGGCAGTAGCGGACTTGCCGCTCCCACTTTCGCCCAGTATGCCGACAATCTCGCCGCGGTCAACAGTGAACGATACCCCGTTGACCGCGTCAACGGTCCCTCGATCGGTGTCGAAACAAATATGCAGGTTCTCGACGCGAAGCAGTGATTCGTGCATTGTTATAGTTCCTCCATCTGAGCAGTCTGCGTGGGTGAAAGCGCATCTCGGAGACTGTCTCCAAGAAGATTGAATCCGAGCACGGTGAGCATGATACAGAGGCCCGGGGCGTTGACGAGCCACCATGCCTGTCTGAGGTAGCTGCGTCCGGATGCAAGCATCGTCCCCCATTCAGGTGTGGGTGGCTGTGCGCCCAGCCCAAGGAATGAGAGTCCCGCAGTGCCAAGAATGACGCTGCCGATGTCGAGCGTTGCCAGAACGACAACTGGTGCAACGACGTTCGGTAGTAAGTGTCGAGTTGCGATATGCGTTCGTGATCGCCCGATCAATCGGGCGGCGCTTACGAACTCGCGCTCTCGAAGCGAGAGGACGCTACTCCGAACTAACCGTGCGTACGATGCCCAGCCAACGACCGCCAGTGCAAGCATCACGTTCACCAGACTTGGCCCCAGAATCCCGGCAATAACAAGTGCGAGGACGATTCCGGGGAACGCGAGCAGCGTGTCGACAAGTCGCATCAGTGCCTCATCAAGCCAGCCACCGGCGTAGCCGGCGACAAGACCAACTACCGTTCCCACAAGAAGGCGCACAGTGGTTACGGCGACGGCGATACCGAGCGAGAACCGCGCACCGTGAAGAAGTCTGGTCAGTACGTCTCTACCGAGCTGATCGGTCCCGAACGGATGGGACAGCGACGGTGACTCAAGCCTGTTCGAAAGATCCTGTTCGGCTGGATCGTAGGGCGAAACAACTGGTCCGAGTGCCGCAAGGACGAGTAATGTGAGCACAACTCCGATCCCAAGTTGTCCGAGACGGTCAG
The DNA here is from genome assembly GCF_001485575.1 of Haloarcula sp. CBA1127. Classification (NCBI taxonomy): domain Archaea; kingdom Methanobacteriati; phylum Methanobacteriota; class Halobacteria; order Halobacteriales; family Haloarculaceae; genus Haloarcula; species Haloarcula sp. CBA1127. Next base: position 63,741 of record NZ_BCNB01000001.1, on the reverse strand, counting down.
CTGTGAGTTCGTCAGTCCACCCCTGTTGCTTGTCTGCCTGTCGGTTTCTTCTGTTGGCTGCGCGGTCGCTCATGTTAGGTCACCTCCGATATCGATTCGTGGGTCAAGTCGGCTGTACGTCAGGTCAACGGCAAAGTTCATCACGACAAAGATGGCACCAATTAGCAGTGTCACGCCCTGCACAACCGGGTAGTCACGAGCAAAGATTGCATCAACAAGCAACGTCCCCAGGCCCGGACGTTGAAATACTACCTCGATAACAACTGCGCCGTTAAGAACGTAACTCAACTGCAACCCAATAATCGTCACGACGGGCACAAGCGCGTTCCGGAGCGCGTGTTTGTAGACGATAATCCGTTCTCGCAACCCTTTCGATCTGGCGGCCTGAATGTACGCATCGTCCAGAACATCGAGCATCGCTGTTCGGACCAGTCGTGCGATAACCGCAGCCATTCCAGAGCCGAGCGTCAGTGAGGGGAGAATCAGATGTTCCAGTCCAGCCGCGCCGGCAACCGGAAAGAGGTTGAGTCGGAGCGAACAGACGATAATAAGCAGATAGCCAAGCCAGAAGTTCGGCATCGAGACCCCAATTAGCGAGCCGATCTGTGCGGCGTAGTCTGCCTGACTTCCCGGATTCCTCGCGCTGGCGATTCCGGCCGGGATAGCTATCACAAGCGCGACGAACATCGATGCAACAGCGAGTGCGATTGTATTCGGCAACCGCTGGATAATCATCTCGGAGACAGACCGGTCGCTATAGTACGATTGGCCGAGGTCGCCCTGCAGTACGTCCCCCATCCAGCGGGCGTACTGGACCAGGAATGGATCGTCAAGGCCATTTTCAGCTCGGAACTGCTCCACCGCTTCCTGAGATGGGATCTGTCCACCCATCTGCTGGGTCAGAATCGTTCGTGCCGGATCTCCCGGCGTGATGAAGATCAGTCCGTACGTGAGAAGCGACACACCAAGCAGAACGATTGCCATCGTCAGCAGTCGCTTGCATAGTTCCTGCCCGTTCATCGCTACTATGTGACATCCTCCAGATGGTAACAGGATTCGATAGGATGGGGCTGATATCCCTCAACGTCGGCACGTGTCCCGATGACGTTTGCGTAGTAGGTGAGCCAGCCGAGCGGGAGGTCGCGTTGAATACGCCGCTGGACCGCTGCGTATCGCTCGAACCGTTCGTCACGGTCAGCTGTCCGTCTGGCTGCTTCGAGGTGCTGATCGACCGTTTCGTTCTCGTAGCCACTGAACATCGTCGCCGTCTCCGAGTGAACGAAGTCGGACAGTCGATCCGGGTCGGGATACCATAGCACTGAACTCGACCATAGAACGGTGTCGAACTCCCCGTTTTTCGCTTGCTCTTTGATTGTCGAGGACTCCATGACCGAAATATCGACATCGAAGCCAACCGCCTGAAGCTGTGTCTGTATCACCTCGGCAATTATCGGCAATAATGGACGGGTGTTGTACGTCCAGATTGAGACAGACAGTTCCTCGCCATCACGGATACGGCTGTCCCCATCTGCTTCCCATCCTGCCTCAGCGAGAAGGCTCCGTGCCTTTTCAAGCGAGTGTTCGTACGGTTCGAGCTCCGCAGCCCACTCCGTTACGTCTGCGGGGAACGGACCAACTGCTTTCGACCCCAGCCCATTCAACAGCGACTCAACGATGTGGTCCCGGTCGATAGCATGCATCACCGCTCTGCGAACTTTTCTGTCCGAAAACGGTGCCGAGTCGAGGTCGAACACGAGGTATCGGGCTCGGGGGATCTTGTACGTGTGGGCAGTGAGATCGGGATCGGATGCAAGCGTATCCGCTGCCTTGTTCGGCAGAATACGTGCCATGTCCAGTTCCCTGTTTTCGAGTTTCAGCCGCCGAGTCTGGTCGTCAGTGATCCCTTCATAGATGAGTGTGTCAATGTGCGCGCCCGAACCGTAGTAGTCCGGGTTGGCGGTCGCCGTGATTGTCGAGCCTGCCTCCCAGTTTTCAAATTGAAACGGTCCAGTACCAATCGGCTCATTGACCGATCCATCGTCGTCGATTGCGGCCGGTGAAACAGGGCAGGTAATCCCACGGGTGCAGTGTGCTGGCAGTGGCGAGAACGGAACTGCAGTTTGAATCGTAATCGTCCGGTCAGCAGTGGCTTCAACTGCGTCGACCGGGACTGCAGCCATCGAACTTGAGTCGAATGCTCGCGTGAGTGATGGGAGAACAGTTTCTGCGGTCACGTCTGTACCGTCGTGGAACGTGACCCCCTCACGGAGTGTGAACTCCCACGTCCTGTCGTTGACCATGTGCCAGTCAGTGGCCAGGCCCGGTGACACAGTCGCGTCGTAATCGACGGTAAGCAGTGGCTCAAGCACATTGATGCGTCGCCAGAGCCAGCCGTTTGTCACCGGGTCTATCGAATCCGGTGTCCAGGGTGAGCCAACTCTGAACGTGTCCTCGTCGTTGCTCTCGTTGCCTCGTAGCCAATACCCACCGAGACCGGAAATGCCGGCCGCGGTTGCAAACAATGCCTGTCGTCGCGTGAATTTATACATACTATATCTCACACTGTATCCATATCATTCGATTTCTCGTCGATACCATCTGGCTCGGTCCGTCTGAACCACTGGCTGGTGGCGGTGAGCATATTGGCCCCAGATGGCGACTCCAATCCATACCTGAGCTGGAACGCAGGAAACCCACGCTCATGCTATTCCTGTTCATTGTTCTCGCGTGAGCCCGGACCACTCGATCATGTTGTCTACTGGATGGCCGTCGATACCGGCGACATCCGCCTGCCGGCCGAAGACGGACTCGTTGTAGTACAGTGGAATGACCGCTCCGGTATCGACCACGTGTCGCTGGACTTCACCGTAGTAGTCTCGTTTTGCTTCCAACGTTTCTGCCCGGTATCCCTGCTCGATGAGACGGTCGATTTCCGGTCCGGGGTTGTAGATGCCGGTGCCATCTTGCTGGTAGCGTTTCCGGTTGTCACTGCCCTCTGAGTGGAACATTGCTCGAATAAGATAGTCACAGGCAGCGCTGTTCGATCCGAAACCGACGAGCGTCAGGTTCGCTTCCCCGGCGGTGAACGTGTCATTGAAAGATGCTGGGTCGACCTGCCGAATCTCGCTTGTGACGCCTATCTCTTCGAGCCACCCGGAGAGCGTCTGTGCGATCGTTCTATCGTCGGTATTTTCGCTGTTGATCAGAATCGAGAGCGTCTCGTTGTCGTATCCGGACGCCGCAACGAGTTCCCGTGCCCGATCCCTGTCTGGCCCGTAGGTCGGGAGGTCATCGTGAACTGACCATGGAATAGTAGACGAAATCGGCCCACGTGCTGGCTTACCGATGCCGTTGAGGACGCTGTCGACGATCTGGCTCTGGTCGACAGCCCAGTTGAGTGCCTTTCGCAGTTGCTCGTCATCGGTCGGGGACCGATATAGATTCACCGCAACGAGACCAGCTTCAGGTGTGAGATACGTGTCGACCGCTGTCTCCGGCGCGTCGGCAAGCGCCGTAGCCCGACTTTTCGGGATTTGCTGTGCGACATCAACTGAACCTTTTTCAAGGGACAGCACGCGCGTATTGGGGTCTTTGATCCACTCGAAAGTGAGCTCTGTGGGGTTAGCCGTGTCGTCCCGATAGCCAGCAAACGGCGTAAGCCTTATCCACTGTCCCGGCTTGACCTCATCAACCTGATACGGGCCTGTCCCAGTCGGCGTCTCGCTTTCATCAGGGTGCTGAATGCCAAAGTACTGGTGTGATATTGTCCCAGGAAACGCGGGGAAGGGCTCCGTTGTCTCGAACCGTACAGTGGTGTCATCTACTGCCGTGATGCCGTCAGACCTGACACCGATCCAGCCCGGGACCCACGCCCACTGCTCAAAAATCTGGTTGAAGGAGTGGACAACTGCGTCTGCTGTCAGCAAGTCTCCGTTGTGAAATGTGATACCTTCGCGTAATGAAAACTCCCACGTCGTCTCGTCAACAGCCTCCCAGTCTGTGGCAAGCAGCGGTGCGGTTTCCATCTCCGCTGTGGTGTCAACGAGCGGCTCAAACACATGCGTGTAGTACGGTGTGATACCGTTGTAGACATCCCATTTCACCCGTGTTGGATCTCGCGCCAACGCAACAGTAAATGAGTCGTCGGTGTCGGTCTCCGAGCTGCTACAGCCTGCGAGCAGGCCAGCGGCACCGGCTAAAGTGCTGCCTAACAGCTCCCGCCTCGAACAGAGTTTAGGCACTGGCCGTCACCTTGCTTCTGAGCCGTATGTGGACAGGATCAGCACAGATAGATGGATCTAATTCCACGCGGCTGCTTGCCGGGAAATATTGTACAAATATCGACATTATATTATGTCTATGGAGGGGAAGGTGGTAAATCAACTTTGGTTTAGTTAACTAAACCAAAATTGTATAATGCCATACAAAGTATTACTAGCGGTAAACAGTAATCAGTCGAATAAAATTAGGTACTAGATCCTGACTAAGGATCCCGCTAAACCAATCGAAACGATAAATAGTAGCTTGTTTTCTTCCACTCGGTACCATTGCTATTGGTCGGTGTCAGGTACCACCCCTATTGGGAATACTTTCGGCTATTACCACTGTGATAAGACCTCCGCCCACACCAGTTGCCGCTTCCACACCAGCCACCGCCCCTAACCAGATACCGTGTCTAAATAATTTACCTTAGGTGGCTAAGTTGTCTGAGGTAAATAAACTTCTATTGATCCTGATGGACCACATGCGCAGTTAGTGTGGCGTCCTCAAGAGCGGTTTCAGCATCTGAAGAGTGTTCGTCGGCGGATTGCTGTTCAGTGCTCCTGATCTGGGAAGCCTTACCCAGAGGGAGATCCCAAAATGAGCGATAATATCCACCGTCAGACTAGGATTGCTCTATCGGCTTGACCCATTCGGGAGCAGCGTCGTGGGTGCCACCGTAGATTGAGTTCTCGGAATACTGGTCGTCGGCAGCCTCGACAGAACGATTACGTTGCCACCGGAGCGCGAGATACCAGAGACGGTTCCACTGACCTCGTCGAGTGGGCTGTTGCCGTCTGTCCAATCAACCCGAACGCGGTCACCACGGTCGAAGTCGTACTCCTCGAAGGAAGGTGCGTAGTACTCATGATCTCCTCCGGCTACAAGAGACACAAAATGGCTCTATGCCAGCCAGAGTGTGATGTCTTTGGCCCAGATAAGAAGAACTAATGCCCGAGTTGCGGGTCCGGAAACCCGATGGTTGGACGACTATCTCGTTTCCCGACGCAGTTGCGTCGATTTCGGTTGCTGGTGGGAAAGTCGACGGCCAGCTGTGTCTTACCCTCACCGGCGAGCGGGAGGACGGTCCCCGTATTGTCGAAACCGGTATTCTCGACGTTGACGAACGTGACGAGCACTTATTGGAGAATACAGTGCCCCGGACTGAGGACGGAACGAGTATCGTTTTGGATCGGCTATTACCGGAGTAACAGCCGTTGTGAATACGGCTTCTTTTTTCACCAGTGAGTGTGAAACGGCCGTTTGGTACGTGGGCGTATTGACTGTTATCCTGTATCCACGCTACTACTGGGAATGTATTTTCTCGAGTCAGGCCAGTTCAGCCAGATGAGCTACAATGAACATAACAGTACCTAGAACTACGGTCCAAACTGACCACTCGGGGATGTCATCGAATTCACCTGAGGGGCCTCGGGCTATCTGATATGATGATCCACAAAACATCATGATGCTAGCTATAGATGTGGCAATTATTGAAAAACTCAGATCACCCTTGATGATGGCTGGCACCGTACTATATCCGAACATTATGCCCCACATTGCCAAGCACGTATAAAATACATAGAACCGCTTCACAGTATCGTTTTATTATCAACTGGCAAAAGTGGTCAGGATACTTCAAAGTGACATTCCAACTTCATGAATATGATATTCCAGTCAGATATACTATTTTACACGCGCTTATTACGGCCAGTGAGTGGTTCACCAGACAGATCAACACCTCCGTCCTCCGCTCTGACAGCAGAGCCGTGACTAAGGTTGCCATTCCACCATTCCAGCCGAACGGAGTCCACACTGTACGGCAAGAAATAGTGTAATCGCTCATTCTGTGTTTTATATTATTGAAGGGTGGCTAGCTCCGCACTCAGACAGTACTACTTCTGTTCCGTCCTAACCACGAAGTCTTCCAAGCTCACGTCCAGTGCTCTAGATTTACGACCACAATTCATAGAGTTCGGTGATGAATCAGACCGGACCACTGACAATTCGGCGGAAGAATATGTACGGCTCTCCCCACAGAGGTGACGGGGGTTCGCGGGAACACTGGAACTAACTTGAGTGGTTAAACGATGGTCAGTACAGGTAGTCTATGAATCTGATGTTATCGGAACTCAAAACGTCATCGTAGGACTATAATCGTATATTCTAACAGAGGACCCTTATCTTGGAAGGTTTTCAGAAATATGCCTTTCTGATGATCGACAATAGCCAAATTATCGGTACGAGAGCAAGTATCAATCCTAATGTGCCTATTAGATAGTCTCCTTCCAGTAGTCCTCTTGCCAATCCACTTCCGAGCCTAACAATTAGGAAGAGAAAGACAGCTAAAAGCAAATTGCGGAGCGAAAAGTTCAATCTTTCAGTATTGTAATCGGTTGGCGACATTTCGTAGTGGTTCTTCCTATCTGACAAAAAGTATTTCCCCACTGGGTATACAAATGTAGCGCTCGGTTATTGTTGTTTAGGCTGCTGGGTAATGAATACGATTTTCCCCGCGAGTGAGGAATACTCAGTACGAAAGCGACCGACTCTCGATGCAGAATTGGACACAGATGGATTAGAGTGGATGTTCTCGCTCGCAACAAACTATGCGAGAATTAAGATAATACTGTCGCGTACCGTAGAATAGGCACCACGATCTACGCTGAGTAATCAATACAGCAGAGTTACGAAATACTAAAGCAACTTGCTGTCATCTGAGTGGCGTGTGTCCCTACCAAGAGATACCCTCCTATTCAGTATCTTGATCATGCTGTGGATAATTAAACTTGAAATCAGTGGAGCCAGTGAAAGGTGCAATCGTCCTTGTTTCATTCGTAATCGGGATGATCGGACTTGCTGGAAGTTTGCTGTCGTCGCTGAGTTCTGAGTCCGGCTTCACTGAGTAATACGCCCGATTACTGCCGGATAACTCAACAAGCTACCGATGAATCGTAATTCGTGAGAGGGTTCTATGACGCGCTCACACTGTCCTACTCTCACCCAAGGACCGGACACATCCTTTTGGCGAACAGCGATACTGATCGTTCACCGAGAACCACAATGGGATCCGTTAACGGCTCTACAGCACCCTAAACAACCGTTGCGCTCTGACGATACGACAGCTACCGCTTCCACGGGAAGGAACCGTGCTGCTCGCGATAGGCCTTGATCTGGTTCTGAAACTCCTGCTCCTGGAAGTCAGGCTCGTCGCCGTGGATGTCCTCCGGTGAGACACCGTCGGGAAGGTGGTCATAGCCCGTAGTCTCCTCCGTGTCGTCCTCCTGCTCGGGCTCGTGGCGGTGCTGTCCACACTCCCTGCAGGTCCAGATCAGCCGGTCAAGATGTGAGTGGCACTCGAACCCGTCGAGCCCGTGTGACTCGTGTCCCGTTATGGCACCACACTGCCGACAGTGGAACTCGACGCCAAGCGTCCCCAACTCGGATCGTGCCTGATGGCGCTGCACGATGCCGGGAACAAGCCAGTACGTGCCGTCGTCCTGCTGGAACTCGTCTCTGAGCCGCTTGAACTCCGAGCGGTCGGTGACCGGCGACCCGTCCTCAAGATAGATCCGTGGCTGGACGTCTGACTCATCCCAATCAGTCTGTTCGTCGGCTGTCTCCAAGAGCGCCTGTCCGGGTTCCTCGTCGAGCGTGGTTTCGGTCGGAAGCTTGGGCCACCCCTTGGTGAGAGTGGTGGCTGGCTCGGTTCCGAACGCTGCACGGCACTTCACCGTTCCGTGAGAGGTGTCCTCGCCGCTCGCGATACTATCGGACACCGAAAAGGCCGCAGCGCCGAGGGCTCGTGCGTGGAAGGTGGTGTTCGCCTCGACGAGCGCGAGCACGACTCGGCCGAATGTCCACTCTTCGAGTGGGCTGTCATCTTGGTCGTCGGTAGGCGTCTCTGAGACACTGGTGTGAGCACAGAATGGGCACTGGCGTTTATCCCGGGGAATATCGTTCCCACAGCTCCGACAGATGCGGGTATCATCCTCTGTACGGTCGGGATACCTGGTGGATTCGAGGACCCGTTCCCGTCCGTTCCCTCTCGTTTCAGGGTCAGAACTCGCTGCACCGAGGATATCCGCAGGATCGTATTCAGGATTCGGGTCAGTCACACGCATGGTTGCGTTCGTCATTGTATTTAAACCTCGGCCCTGAGGGAAGCACAAACCGACAGAGAGCGAGAGTCTTGCCTGATCCAGTGAAACAGCTGTCGACCTGATGATGTTGTCACTGGTTGCCGTGCAAGATGTAGAGGGTGTAGTCAGCACGCTGAGGCGCTTTATATCCGGTCACTGATGATGAAACGGAGAACTGGAACAGGAGCCGGCAGCAACGGAGCCGATATGAACAGACCAGAGGACTAAGCTAGTCGTTGTCGCGATTTTTGAAATAATAGGTGAAGACTCCGAAAGCCAACCCCCCTGCTGCCCCCGGAATCGCAGCAGAAATCACACTACCGTCCCCGAGAAGCGCATCTATCGAAACCCACAGCAATATCCAAACGACGACGCTCATCGGAATATATAGCCACGAATTCGTTAATCGACTCCGTACGCTTTCAGCCATCTTTTCGCTCTCACTCCGCTTGTTACGTAGTTCTTCTGTATGTGTGGTGATTCGTCAAAGTCTTTCAGTTGGAAACTGGTGACCGACTTGCGCTGTGCATCTTGCACAACCCGATCTACCAACCCCGAGACAGATACCAGTGTTTCGCTGTCTTTGGTAAGAGCCGAGACCAAGACAGGACGAGTTGGCTACTCGTCGCCCGTGCTGTCCGTCACTTCTGCCATGAACGTGTCTGTTGGGGTGTCCAGATCGTACTGGTTGATGAGTTCGAGGGCAGCTAGTGCTGCGCCTGTGTCTGCGAGGTCTGCGGCGAGCAACTGTTTGAGACGAAGGGCAGCCTTGTCGGCACGGTCGGAATCTGAACCACGCATCTGGGAAAACTCCATGAAGAGGCGTCGCCAGGCGGTCGCCGAGCCGGTCACCGTGAGATTCCAGTCCGAGGCTTGGAACCTTGAGGACGACTGCCGGCGGTAGTGTGCTTCAAGTCTGTCGAGCAAGTCGTTGATGATCGTGCCCTTCTCAACGGTCTGTCCGTGTTTGACGTAGTCCGGGTCGATGAGACTGCGCCACTCGTCGAAGGAGTCGATATCGTACTCGACAGCTAGCTCGACCTCGACTGTTTCGAGACAATCGGCTTTGGCAGTTTCGTTCACGTGCTGAAGTCGATCTGCGGTCCCCTCGGCGTGGACTGTGAGGTCTGGGAACTGCGCTTCGCTAGATGCTGGGTGCTGTTCTCCGGTCTGCTTGCTGTTGGTGGTCTTCGATGCCATGGGTACTGTCGGGACGCTCTCACTGGACCGCCCCGTACTCGGCTGGGGGCCACAAAATAGAGTTTTGGTGAGAGCAGCTGGCGTAGCTGGGCGCGTAGCGAGTTCTGGTTATGTCTCAGAAATGAGCGCAACCCCAGAGAATTCGCCTCGCCGGGGGAAAAAGACTGCAATTCAGGTTTCAAGTGTGAGGACTATATCTGCGTCCCACAAGAGAGTGTACTGGCTATAGTGCCCTTTCCCCTCTCCAGTCCCTCGTCGACTCCCTGCAATCTCTAAAAAGCAGAGCTCGTTGAGTAGCTGTCGGGTCCGTTCTGTTGAAAGCGGGTCTGCCCCACTCCGATCACAAACATTGAGATATGTCTCGCGTATTCGCATTGTCCGGAACCATTCTCGGTCCGGATTGTTTTTGCTGAGGTTCGCCAGCGCGACTAGAACATGCTTGCTATGGGGCGGAAGCCCGGAAATTAGCTCAAGCAACCGATCAGACTCTGCCGAGGCGCGTGCATCCGAGAGGTGTGATTCTTTTACTCGCTCAGCGTTTTCCTTGTTCGCTTGGTCACCAGCATATCGAAGCAGGCGCATGGCTTTTCGTGCGTCCCCGTGTTCCTTGGCGCTCAGTGCCGCAGCACGAGGAATGACTCCCTCCTCAAGGACGCCGTCAACGAAGGCATCGGTCCGATTTTGAAGTATCTCTCGAATTTGCTCCGCATCATATGGTTCAAAAATAAACTCGTTATGGCCGAATGAACTCTTTGTCCGTTCGCTCATTTTGTCCCGATAGTTGATTTTGTTTGATACCGCTATTACTCCAATTGGAACATCAACACTCCCGTCTTCCCCCGCTCTTGACAGGGCCATCAGAAGATCATCGTTGTTGAGTTTGTCAACTTCGTCTAAGACGATGATTGCAGCGTCATAAAACTCGTTCAGGACCGACCACACCCGTTCAAAGTACTCGTTCTCTGAAATCCCCCGGGACGGGAACTTTACACCGCTTTCTGGTGGGTTAATTGCACGACCGTATGTGGTCAGAGCGTCAGAGTTACCTTTTGCCTGCTGACAATTAATATATCCTGTCGCAAGCTTCACATCCCGATTTTCAGCTTCTTCTTGTGCAATCTTGGAGACGTGCTTTGCGACAAGTGACTTCCCACATCCGGTTTTCCCGTAGATGATGATCGAATTTGGCGGCTGACCGACAACAATTGGCCCGATTTCCTCAGCAACCTTCTCTATTTGTTCATCCCGGCCGACGATTCGTTTTTCACTAGGAACATAGTCGATTTGAAGTATCTCACGTTTCTCGAAGATTTTTCCTTCGCTCGTGTCAACACTATCAAATACGCTATGTAGTGTCTCTGACCCGTCTTCGCTATCCATTACTAGAGTCGACAGCAGTCAGTGAAATAAAACTTAGGTACCGGATTATGAGTAAGAGTGCCAGTAGATCGAGTGAAAAGAGATATTTCGGGATTTCTCTCTTACACAAAACTTGGCTGAACCACACCGGATTTTGAGTAAGAGGGGAGGGAGACACACACCTAGTTTGGAGTAAGAGGAACAAGAAGAGAGGGGCGGAAAGAAGCGATATGTAGCGGTTGTAGCAGCACATTCGTTGTTTCTGCACAAACTACACTGCTTACTAGTACAACTAGACTAGAGGAACACACCTAGTTTGGAGTAAGAAACCCATTCCTAACACTATTATACAGCCATCTACGACACAGATCCTATACTCCTTACTCAAAATCCGGTGTGTGTGTCCGGGCCTGAGTTTTTGTTGCTGACAGTTCCGACTCCTCCTCGCGCGCTCACAGTTGATGTCAGCGGTATTCAGCGTCACACCGGATGGGGTTTCATCAATTCCTCCAACAGCGTAAACCACTTGACACTGAACGAGATATTCGATCCAGCACTGCCACCATCTAATGATTACTGCCCAAGCTTGCACACACCACCGGTTCCAGTGAAAACCACAAGCAGCGGTATTTACACTCGAAACACGGTGTGGGGTGGGCTATGAATTGATCACACTCAGTGTAGTAACTTACACTTCGAGTCGCTCCATCGGCTTGACCTCGAAGGTCAGCAGATGAGAGCGAAGACGGGCGTAGGCCCCGTCGCCGTCAGTCGTCGCACAGTACCGATTCGGCCTTGCCTCGCGAGGGTTGCCGTCGTTCTCCTTCCAATCCTCCAGCGTGAACTCAAGGGACTTCAACTCACCGTTAGCACTCTCGAAGACGGCTGCAACCGACGGTGTTCCGTGGTTGTCAGCGACGTAGGCCACCTTGACAGCGTCGTGGTCGGCGTCAAGTTTCGTCCAGCCATCGAGTTCGTCTGGCCGGTCCTCAGCAAACTTCTCGATCTCACGCTGCGTTAGTTCGGCCTCTGCTGCATCCCGCCACGCCTGCTTGATATCCTCGGCTTGGGACCGCTCAATGTCTTGGAGGACGTCGGTGTCAATACAGTCCACAGCCCAGGCAAGCACTGTCTTGGCTTTCTTGTGCTTTGCCTCGGGTTCGCCGTTTAGCTGCCCGAAGTTCATCTCCTTGGGCGACATTAAGAGGACGTGAGAGCGCCAGTAGCCGGGGTCAGCGTCGCACTCTTCACTGGCATCGGGGGCCCACGACTCCATCGAGATCCGGACTTCCTCGTGATGGCCGAAGCCAGTTCGGACGCCGCCGGCGCGCAGGATTCGTTCCGCGAGGTCGATAGTTCGCTCGCGCTCGTCAGCAGGCGCTTCGTCGGGACGGTCAACGTCGGTGTAGAATGGTAAGCCGACGTTGTCGATAATCGTCTGTTCGTAGTTTGGACTGACCGGCGGTTCCTCGACGAAGATCGGATCGAACGGTGGTTCGGCTGTTGGCAACATACTGGAAAGCCTCCAGCCAGTGAGGCGGCACAAAATCGCTCTGAGGCGGCGTCAGGTCGAGAGGTACTGGTCAGCAGTGTCGCCGTGCTTCGCTTCTAGAGCGTCCCAGTCAGCCATCGAATCGTACTCTGGGCGGATCTCACCGTCCGATAGCATATCCGCAACGAAGGCTTGGACTTGTTCGTCGACGGGTGCAGTCTGCAGGTCGCGCTCCTGAACGATGAACCGGATGCCACAGAATGTACGTCCGTCTGCTGCAAGCTGCCAGGGCAAGAGCTTTCGGTTCCGATAGGTTGCGAGTTCGGTCAGGAATGCGTCGTCTGTTGGATTGGATATCGTTTGGAGCCTCCGGCTGAGATGGCTGCATAAAACGAACATTGTGGATAAGGTGAAGTATCGATACAGTGCTTGAGGAGGGTATTGAGTCGAGCTCTAGTAAGTACGAACAGATAAGATTATGACTCCCGAGAGTGGTACTTGGCTTGACAGGATGTATGACGTGAATAGCTTCAAACGCGATATGATGGTCGTTCTTGCGGGCATGGATAGTCCGATGGGGACAGAACTGACCGCGGAGCTGCAGGAATACTACTCTGAGGAGATTACGGTAGGACGTGTCTATCCGCAATTGGATGATCTGGTCGAGAAGGGACTTATCAGAAAGAAGGCTAAGAACGGACGAGAGAACGAATATCAGTTGACGAAGCGTGGCGTGCGAGAGCTTCAGGCCCATCGAGAATGGGAGGACAAGTACTTGGCTCCGATCAGTGAGCTATCTCCGTAGTGGATTTTTGAAAGAGATAGACAGGGCTCTCCGGAGAAATGCCCCATGGTGGACAGAGGGGTGTAACAAACTGCCTTTCAGCTGTCTCACCCCATCGCTGGGCCAGACGGCACAGACAGAGCCCGGAGGGGGCAACGGTATCGTGATGACGATTGAACCAGAGGGTGGAGAAAAGTTCCCGTCGATTCGACTGCTACTCTTCGGCGACCCTTTATTCGAGGTTCTTACGTTTGAGGGCATAATGTTGCGAAGGTGTTGAGTCGGAACCAACCGGTACCCGGTAGATGGTAGAGATGTATAGTGCTGAAGACGTCGTCCCAACAGTTATTACTCAATACATGAATTATGAATTGTATGTCGAAAGCTGCCGGGGACCCAGAACGAGCTATCAATGGTCTCCTGTCGATTGCACAACTGCTGGAAGAGCCACGCTTGGCCCGGCTCTACACGTTCGTCCTTCGTGAGAGAGAAGTGATTATCGACGATATCGTCGCTGCATTAGAGATTCCCCGGACGACAGCGTACTCGGATATGGGGACGCTTGTTGACCTCGGTGTCGTGACCCGTGATGAAGAGCAGAAGACACACACGTATTCGGCGGTCCCGATCACGCTTACTGCAGATCTGGACGGTGACGAGTATACCGTCACTCCCACTCTCATCGAGGCCGTCGGTCGCTCACCACACGACCAGGATCTCAACCTCCTCCTGGAAAGATACGGGCTCGGTAAACTCGCGGCTGCGCTCACGTACGCCATCCCCTATACCAACGGTGAGATGTCTGAACGAGTCGCGGCTCGGGAGCTCGATCTGCAGCAGGCCTTCGCGATTACAGTCTTGCATGCGCTTCGAGATGTGGTTCAAGATATGCAAGCCGTTGATCCATACTTTGAGGATATCCGGAATGCTCGCGACCAACCACCGTCATCTGAGGACTGACGGGCACCGATGAGCACGCCATTCGACCCATTTCAGGAGTCCGTAGCGTGGGTCGCAGATACCGGATTCTTCATCGCCTGTGGTCGCCAACAGAATAACAAATACGCTGCTCTTGAGCGCTTCGCCGCTCAGAACGCCCTCACGTTTGTAATCCCCCAACGCGTCTACGAGGAACTTGGCGGAGCGCCAGACCGCAGCACACCAGGACAGACGCCGATTAATAGCGCACTCGATGCTGGCTGGGTTCGAGTTGCTGCTGAACCCGAATATGCGAACAGCACAGTATCCCGGGTGATGGATGACATCCGGTCATATATTGCCCGGTCATCAAATCGACCTGAGGACCAGATTGAGAAGGCAGATACTGCCCTCGGCGCTATTGCAGCAACCCTTCTCGACAGCGGCGACGTTCGATACGTCTGTGTTGTGACCACAGATACTGACGCTGGTGAAGGCACCGTTGCAGCACTTACAGCTAACGGCTTCGAAGACCGGGTTCAGTTCAGAGACGGATTTGAGTTGATCGACGAGATTACGTAATCGGGTTGTCGCTGGGGCAACCTTCGTCTTCATTCCTGTTTGAACTTATCGGAGGAGTACGCAGTGCTGGTAGGCTGTACGTGCAGATACCGAATTCATCAGTAGTTGGCAATATAGTTCCTTTATTCAGTCGTAGAGATGAAACGCCTGTTCAGTACGGATGCGTGTTGACTACTATTTCTTTTTAATTGGAAAACTGTGACTATCTGGGTAACATTTGGAATTCTTTGAGCTTTGGAAAGCAGAGGCATGTAGGTAAGGTAGTTCTGAGAATCCAATCGAAATGCGGTCTCTCTAATTGGACCGATTCCTTACTCTTTATAGACTGTACTGTCTGATACAGCCGTTTCAGTTTCAGCGTACTCATGTGAATAACGAAATCGTGCAACCGACTACTGTAGCCCGCACACCCCGCCATCGATGTGTTCTTACATCCCACTGTTTCCTGTGAAACACGCTAATAGAACGCCTCAGTTACCGCAATTCGAGAGATTCGACAGCATCGGTGAACTCCGAACCAGACATCTCTTGGACTGCCTCAATCCCGCGTGCCACGACGACTGGGTAGTAGTGCCGTTCTTTCTTTACATCCCAGTCACACTCGTATTTCATTCGGTCGAACTCGTTATCGACTGGGTCCATGAGTTCATCCGGCAAATGAACCAGTTTACTCCCCCAAACTTCCTTATAATCCTTAATGGATTTATCTGATTTAATCGCTATATCTTGATTATTTTGTTTAATAGACTTATCACTATTATCTTGTTTGTCTTGTTTAACATCCTTATCTTCATTATCTGGCTCATCAGGCTTATCGGCTTTATCTGATTTATCGGACTTATCTGTCTCTTCATTCCCGAACCGCTGGCCGAGCCGTTCGGACATTTCGTCTTTGGCCTCGTCTCTGTCTTTCATGGTTGCTCCTTAATGAAATAGTCCGCAATCCGCAGCAGTTCGTCTGCTTGGTCACACTCCTCGTCGTGGCCGAAGATACTGTGGCCGGAATTGAACGCCCGCTTGATGGCGGCCCGGTTCCGGATCTCGAACACCGGAATCCGGTCGCTGAACGTGTCGTCAAACCACTCCAACATCCCCCGTTGTTCACCGTCAAGCGGATAGTCAACGTTGCTGACGACCAAGGCCTCTTCTTGGATCGACGCACCGAAGTTGTCCTCCAAAGAGTCAATTTGCTTGAACAGCAATTCGACAGCGCGAATGCTCGTGTCCTCAGCCTCGGCGGGGATGAGTACGTTCTCACACGCAAGTAACGCGTTATCGGTCAAGAGCCCTAGCGATGGCGGACAATCGACGACGAGGAAATCGTAGCCAGTCACATCTTCGAGCAGCATCGATAAACGCTCGCGACCACGCATTCCGCTAACGAGCTCCTGCTCTAGCGAGAACATATCTATGTTAGCCGGCAGCACGTCGAACTCGTCGTGGCCTATCACGAGATCGCCGACAGCGTGTTCGCCCGGAGCTTTCAGCGCGTCGTTAAGATTCGGCGATGGGGCCGTGTACTCGTCATCCAGACCAACGCCGCTGGTCAGGTAGCCCTGTGGGTCAAGATCTACCAGCAGCACGTTCTGACCTTGTTCGCCGAGCGCTCCTGCGATGTTTAGTGCAACTGTGCTCTTCCCGACGCCGCCTTTCTGGTTCGAGACTGCCAACCGATACGGTTTATTCGACATAGCTAGCTAAGCCCTCTAATCTTGTTTAACAAGTTATCTTGACTTAGTACTATCGTCAGACACGGCTGGCACACCATGTGCCGAGTGAAGCACGAGATATCCGAGTCGTCTGTTCTCAACTATCTTGCGCTGTCTAGAGCCGTCGGTCGCCATTCACAGCGGCCGCCGCGCACACCGACTGCTCGCCGACCTATGATGTTCCAGAGAAGTTAGAACAGAGCCATTTCGTCCTTTGATGGGATGTACTGTCTCGGAGTTCAACCCGATCACTACGGCGGGGAATCTCGGGGGTGGGACCTTACGAATCCGGTGATGAAGACACGGAAACAGTCCGTGATGTCCGTGACGAGGTCGAAAGGCACGTCGAAGCACTGTTCGACGAAATCGAAGAGATAGCTGCTGACCGGATGGATTCCAAACTTCTTCCAGTGCGAACCGTTTGTTATGAACCCATCCAACTCGAAGAGAACGGGCTTGTCAAGCTACGTATCTCATTTATTGATGCCAGACGGCGAACCTATTCGCTTGAACGGATATGGACTGAAATACTGACATCGATATTTAGATTATTCCAACCCCGCCGCCTACCAGACGAATCCCCACCACGATAAGCAGTCCCAGCACGACGAGTCTGCGAGAGCGCTCGCTGGCGGTGACTCGAAGGCGCTTCCCTACAGCGACTCCAGTGACGGCCGGGATAGCAGCGACGACAGACGCAAACAGAACAGTTCTGCTCGGGTATAGCCCGAACAGACCCGCCACACCAACACGGATTCCGTTGAGTCCTAGGAATACAAGCGCGACGACGCCGACAAATAATCCGTGTGAGAGGTCGAAGCTCCGAAGATACGCGATCAGTTGGACACCAACATTTGTCCCGCCGAACAACAGTCCCGAGATGCCGCCAACACCGAGCATCCCAACTCGCGTTTGAGCGAACGTACTGATCCCACCTGACGACCACTCTGGGAGGGGGATCCGCTGCTGAGTGGTCGCGACGAAGCCGAGAGTCAATAGCCCGAGGCCGACACGCAAGGGCCCGGTCGGAATACTACTGAGGGCCGCCATCCCGACAACCGTGCCGACCAGCGCCGCCCCGATGAGTGGTCCAAACCGTCGACTACAGGTTCGAAGCTCTTCCCGGGTGAGATCACGCACCAGTGAGAGATTCACCGCGAGAATAGGGATGATCATGAACACAACTGCCGTTGCTGGGTCGATCACCGTCGCAAGTGCCATCGTCCCGACGAGGGCGAACCCGAATCCAGCGAGTCCGTTCGTCGTCCCGGCGATCAGAATAACGAGCGTCATCAGCGCGACTGTGGCCCCTCCAATAGCTGCAATCATTGGTTAGTGCTCGTACGTTGCTCGTACAGGACAAGGAGTGTTCCGTAGTTGATGACGTTTCAAACCAGGGCCTCGGATGTCGTGTACTCGTCGGTTCCGTGCACCGTCCGGGTGCCGAAGCCGAACTCGACCGTCGGAATCCCATCATTTCGGAGCACCTTGTTGTCGCGTCCACCGGCTGCTCAGTCCCGTCTTCGTGATACTGGAGCACGTGCTCTTCGCACACGGACTGATGGCGCTCGGCGCTATGGGTCACTGACGCGTTCTGTGCGGAGCTCGCCGCGGTGAAGAGACGACGTTCGATGACCGCACCAGAACGGTATTGCGTGCGTGGCCGAAGGTAAGTCCATGGGTTGCGAGTCTGACCACCGATTGATATCGCGTCGACGTGCTGTCCACGCACTTGGGGCGGGGATCGCGATGGGTCTCACCGGGTGTCTGGGTAGTAGTACCGAAGCGGCACCCAAGCCGATAGCACTGTCCGGACAAAAACCAGATTATTACGGTGGAATGGTGATCGGAGACCACGGCGGGCCGAACGGACAGGTTTTCTACGCCGACGCACAGCCGGAACCCCGTCAGGGACCCGGCGAAGATACTGAAGAGACAGCACACCTCGCGTGGTTCCACACACTCGCCCACGGGCTCTTTCCCTATCACTTCGACATGGTGGACGACGGTGCGGAAGCGACCGCAGTGTACGTCACGGACTACTCCCGCATCGACTGGGAGATCCCGGAGAACACTGAGCGAAAAAAGATGCCAGCGCCGACCGCACCGGACACTTTTGCGGACGCGACTGACCTCACCTACGCCGTTGAGACAGATGTGATGGGTGGCATGGGACCAGATCTTATTCCGTTTTCTGAAACCGACGAGGCTGTACGGTTCACGGAGACTCATGGCGGTCAAACAATCGAGTATGACGATATCGATAGAGTACTGGTTGAGAGAATCCAGATGTCTAGAATGGAGTGAACCGCCTCGGGGTCAAGCCCCACGGCACTCGGCCTGTTCCGCCTGTAGATCCACCAAGGATTCGGGAAGTGGACTTATTACTCGATGTCCTCTCGGCTTGGGTACTAACTTGTCAGACTCTCGCGATCGGCTGCCCACCGGCGGCTCCAGCGGGGTCAAGACCGATACGAGACCGACAGGAAACTGCATCTCGGGAAGAACGAATGGCACGAGACGGCGTTGATCTACCGACGGAAAGAAGACGCTGAGCATGATGATCACCGGCAGTACTCAGTGTTCATGTCCAATCGCGGTAGTGGCTTCCTCACTGAGTACGGGTATCGGTGGGAGATAGAAAGCGGCTACAGGTCGATTAAGCGGTTCATGGCTGCAACGACCTCGAAGTATTTTGGGCTTCGATTCTTCTACTTCGCGTTCGCATGTCTGTTGTACTCAATCTGGCGAGCGGTTGATCTGCTCGTGCAGGTAGAGTTGACCGGTGAGTATGAACACTCGCCAATCGTGACAGCGGACAATACGCTAACGCTGTTGAAGAAGGAAACTGGAATCGGGTAGAGAGGAGACTCCTCCCCGTAATTGAGCGACTTTGAGTGGCTACGCTATCGGAAGTCGTCGAAATTCGCGTGTATGGATGGTGGTTCAACAAGATTGGCCGTTTGGAGAGCAATCTGAGTCAGTTTCCGTTCACTGGATCGGCCGAAACCACGCATCAGAGCCCCGCTAAACCCGCTGTAGTCTCAACTTCAGGACACACGACAGTAGTTGAGACTGGCGCTCTCAATGCATACCCTCAAGCCCCGTCTGCTCAGTACGTCAGAGTTGTTCCATCCAAGCGGTGAGTGGGGTACAGAAAAATTTCCATCGGGAGCGAGACTGTCAGAGGAGACACTGCCGCGTTGCTTGCCACAGTCCAAGAGGTACTCGTCAACATTGACCCGGATATCCTGGTCGTTTCGACGAGCGAAATCATCCCCACACTCTACGAAATGGCCGACCGGGTCGACGCCGATTTTTCGTTAAGCCGGTGGCCCGGGGTGGATTATCAACAACTCGCCAGCCAGTCCACATACGCCAGTTACGGACAGGTTGGGCACTCTCCGGCTCGCTACAACGTGCCGGGGCGGGCCATCATCGACCAGTCGAACACCTTCTTCTTCGGGGAAACGAACCTCGAGGACGTCCTCGGTCTAGTCGAACAGTCCCGCAAGCCCATCTAGGGACTCGCGTGGGCGTCGATCGGGAACGTCCTCACGGCGATCCAGGTGTGCGAGGCACACGACCGAGGCGTACTGACACCGTGGAACTCCTGGCGACACGAATTCTTCAAGCCGATGGGGACGCTTCACGACGGCGACCGGGGCGGGTTCATATTCGCTCCGGATGTCGAGTTACACGAGGACGTACACGAACTCGACTTCTCCAGCCTCTACCCGAACATCATCTGTACCAGCAACGTTTCGCCAGATGTCATCCGGTGTGAGTGCCATCGAGAGCGTGAGGACGTCCCCGAGCTGGGATATTCAATCTGTGATAAGCAAAGTCACCTCGTCGACGTTCTCCAGCACTTATCGACAGTCGCGACGAGATCAAAGCTGACATCCGTGATGAGAAGGTCAAAGATGACCCCGACGAAGACCACCTAGAGGAATTGGAGGGCCGGTCGGACGCCATCAAGTGGGTGCGTCGCCTGCTTCGGCTATCAGGGGTTCAGCAACGCGAATTCGGCCGCATCAAATGCCACGAAGCAATCAACGCCTACGCCCAAGAAATCCTTTTGACGGCAAAGCAGCAGCTGGAGCAAGGTGGCTGGAGAGTCGTCCACAGAATTATCGACTCCATCTGGGTGACGCCGGATCCAGATGTCGACGAGTATGGCCGAGAGGACCTCCGCGACATCGCCACAGACCTGACCGACACGATCGGCATTCGTCTCGAGTACGAGGCCGAGTACGACTGGGTCGCGTTCGTCCCGCAGCGGGAGAGCAACGCTGGCGCACTCACCAGTACTTCGGGAAAGTCGCCAGTGAAGAAGACTACAAATTGCGTGGTATCGAAGCTCGGCACCGCTCAACGTAGCCGCCCTCAAGCATGCCGGTGACGAGGATATTACCATCTATCCCGGTCAGGACATCGAATATGTTGTGATTGACGACGAGAAACGCTCGCGAGATCGCGTCAAATTGGCGTATGAAGACGTAAAATCCTGCGACCCGAACTACTACGAAACCCAACTCATCCGAGCCGTCGAAAGCGTTCTTTCCCCCTCCCCCTTTGGGTGGGACCGAACAGACATACGGCGAGAGTTTACCGAGACACGCGAAGTAGGGCTCTCGGTCTGTTCTGATTCCGATTCTGGACAGATATCAAAAGAATCATAGGATGTACTGACAACTCGCGTGTATGAAGCCGGAATATATTCAATCTAATGCGCTACTGATCGCCGTTTTTGGGGCAACGCTGCAACTTTCACAATCTCTTCAAAATGACCTCAATCTCGGAAATTTAGGAGTTGTGCTTATATTTGTGGCAATTCTTCTGAATCTCGCCTCGGTACGATATTATTGAGTTACAATCCGCCGCAGTAGGACCCCATTGTATACGTGATTGAGTCAGTTGGTTGATGCGAGACCCACTGACCCAGGAAATTCGTATCTCCCCACGTAGCCTTGAAGTCTGCCTCTACCATATCAACGAACCCGTCAGAGCAGTCAGTAGAAACAATCGATATTGACGACGGGTTGAAGAAACAAGTCCATAGCGCTGGATCAGAATTCGCAGCGTTGGTCAGATGATGCCGAGCGACATTGTCCGTCTTGCTGCTCTTTTCAAGAACCTCCGTTTCAGGCTGGGAATACGTTTTTGACACAGTCGCTTTGAATGTCGAATCAGAGTCAGCTCCGAGCGTGATTGTTTTGTTGCTTACCTCGTTCGACTTATTGGTTCGTGGGTGTCGGTCCTTCATATTTGCCCAGTTATCCTGATTCCAGTCTTGTGTCAGGAAACCTTCCTTGTTTTGCCAGCGCTTATCGAAATTATCGTCATCCGCATTTTCGACTCTATTCTTCCCAGATTCTAACTCGACACCGACATCCATCGCGAATACGTTGTCATCTGGCTTACGCTTGAAGGAGATGTCGTATATAATGATTCCGTGGGGCTCCGAATCGTGTTCTGTATGGACGTTAGTTACAGTTTCCCAATCTGACCACTCGTCACCCGACGACGCAGCCACATTAGAACCAGAACTGTCACTTTGAGCCTGTGAATTTTCGTTCGGAGGATCCTCAATCCAAGAATCTGCCTTCTGATGTTTGGCTTGGATATCTATGTCTTCCTTTTTCAGTGGTTCTGAGCCTCCATCTTGATCAGAACCATCTTGTGTTTGGTCTGATGCAATAAGGGATTCGCCAAATGTTGGGTTCGAAGTCAGAATCTGCTCCCGGGGGTTGTCCTCCTCGTCGATGAAGAAGTTGTATGCAAGAACCTTAGCGGAGGGGGTGGAGGGCAATGCACCGAACTGTTGTCCAGACGTACTACTTTCTTTCAGAACTCGCTGCTTCTCCTGACGAATCTCATCTCTGGTGATTGGGTCAGAAAGAGAACCACGAAGTTTGAGGAAGGGTTCCTCTGTTTCGGATTTAGCAGCTCCAATACTTGAGGAAGCGGAAACCGCGAGGGCAGCGGCACCACATGTTTTAATAAACGTTCTACGACTAGAGCGGGAACCTATATTTTCATTTACCATTTTACTGCATTTCAACTGTCATGTCTGGATTGTAAAAATATATCGATTTCAATTAATCTGGCATGGTTAGCATTCCACCGAGTAAACAGGCGTTAAATAATAGACTAGATGATGATACGCGGATTTGACCACCAGCGTCTTCTCTGTCTGTGATTACAGATTTGGGTTCTATCCATGCAACTCTCGCCTCTCTGAGCGGATTTCGCCTGCATTGATGTGGGAAAGAAGAACTAATTCAGATTCACTCATTAGTTGAGGTGTACGGCATCAAGCATTATATATAATTTCTATAGTAGTATTCTACAATTTTTTCTGACACATCAGATAGCACTTCCGCGCCCCCTCAGATTATAAGGCATTGAAACTTGTGGAGGGTATAGATATTGTGAAGATTGGGGAGATTTGGCCGTGGTGAATCGCCGGACGTCTCTTTCTGTCTTCACTATCTTAGGTCAGTCGAAGACTGCTACGAAGATATGCTGGTCAAAATCACGCATTACAGCCCCGCCAAACCCGCTGTAGTCTTAACTCCCATACACGAGCAGTAGTTGAGACTGCCAGTCTCAATGCACACAATATGAAATCTAGTGGATCTTGGGTGAATTAACTGTTCAATCTGGATGCAAATTTCACGTGGACAAGGAATGAATTAGGGGTCATTGAGACAGTCAGAACAGATACTTGGGGCAGGTTGTGTCAAAAAGAAGTTTATTACTTATCTGTACTCTATTCGCACAGATGAGAAATTTAGGCGAGGATGAAGAAATTGAGCGTGCTATCCAATATCTAGTGCATTCCTTCGAATCTTCGGGCGATAATCCGAAACCAGTGATACTCCACAGTACAAGAGTGGGAATGAATCTTTATAACAGAGATTACGACAAGTCCATCGTTATCTCTGGTTTTCTCCATGACCTGCTAGAGGATACAGACGTGGCTTCTGATGAGATTCGTTCGGAGTTCGGAGAGGATGTTGCAAATATCGTGGAAGCCACTAGTTTCGACGAGAATATCAACGATTATCTCCAACAACATCTCGATATTTATGAAAGATGTTTTGCATTGGGACGAAGTGCGGTGATTGTCAAAGCTGCAGATATCCTCGATAACAGTGATTACTACGATTTGGGTGGCTCGGAGGAACTACGAAAGAACCTGACCAAGAAAATGGACTATTTCATCCAAAACTCTGAACCATATATCGGAGACGAGGACATACATCAGGAACTCAATGATAAGCTCCCCATAGTTAAGCAACGAATGAATATAAAAACCGACAGCTGAAATTTACGACATATTTGAACTGTTTGAGCTGGCTACCGAGCCTAGAGTGCTCCGTTGTTGTTCTGTACTGACCACTCTCCATTCATACTGCTTAGCGATATTGAGAGCTGAATGTGTTTTCGCTATTACCAGTTAGACGAATTTTTGCGCGTGTCGTGACTAGCATCTTGTAGTGGTTGCAAGTCGTAATTCTCGACGCGCTGTCTTTCGACGAATCGCACGGCAGCCATACGCTGAATGGCCAGCGTATGATTCAACACCACTGTACGACCGGAGTTCGCTCGCTAGTCTGAAAGAAGACATCTGGACCGTTGCGTCCACATGGTTCGACCATGAGGACCACCACTCCGTCGACGAGTTCGTGTCTCACTACCCAGTAGCGTATGTCGAGTTTGGGCCACATGACCAGTATTCTGGAGCCACCCAGTACGAGATGGCTCAACTGTTCCGGTTATTTTCACTCAAAGAACTTCACGGCTGGACCCACGAAACGGCACTCCTCAAGTACCTCACTCACCACTCTGAATTCCGTGAACAACTAGGCATAGAGACATTCCCGGACCAGTCGACGCTATGGCGTACATGGAACGAACGGTTCACAACAGAGCTTCGCGAGACAATTGAGGCAGCCGCGCGGACGATTCTAATCAAAGCCCAGAACGCGGGTGTTGCTGTTCCACGCGAACCAGAACGGTGCTTTCCATCACAGGGTGACGAAGCGGGCAACTCGGACCCAGACGATCAAACCATCCTCAACGAAGCGGCATCGATTACGAACCACATCAGCCACATCATCTTCCCAGCCTTCTCGTTAGATCGTGGTGATAGTTGTGAAATACACGAGAACGCCTATTGGGACTTACAAACGCATCTCGGACTTCGAGAACGGTTGGCTGCGAACGAAGGAGCTCGGAGTTTCGTCTACGAATCGACCCGGGATCGGACGCCGTTGGGCCACGCCCATCGTAATCAGATTCGTGATATCTCGGTTGAACAGGTTCGAGAGATGTATCGACGAGCCGTGAATCGATTACTGGATGAAGTCGCAGAGACGGAGGAGTTCTTCCGAGCTGGGATCGTCGCTATCGATATTACGGAAGCCAACCCGTTTACTGGGGATCGGACTGGTCACGAGGACGAAATTATCGGCACGAAGGAAAAGACCGACGAGTACGCCTATCAGTGGGCCACTGTGCAACTGGTCGGGAACGCTGTCCCAATCGTACTAGATGCGCGACCAGTTCGGAAGGGCGAGAGTCGGAAAGAAATCGTCGAGGATCTGCTCAACTCTGCTGAGGAGATGGTTCACGTTGATAACGTGCTGATGGACCGGGAGTTCGATAGTCAACACGTTCTGGAGATGATCAGCCAGCGTGGACTCTCCTACGTCGTCCCAAAGCGGATGCAGACCAGCGAGAAAGCCCAGGCCAAGCGATTGCTCCAACGGGATCAAGACCGATACGAGACCGACAGGAAGCTCCATCTTGGGAAGAACAAGTGGCACGAAACAACACTGATCTATCGGCGAAAGGAGGATTCTGAGCATGACGACCACCGCCAGTACTCAGTGTTCATGACGAATACTAGCAGTGCTTTTCTCACCGAGTATGGGTATCGCTGGGAGATTGAAAGTGGCTACAGGTCGATTAAGCGATTCATGGCCGCGACGACATCGAAAGACTTCGGACTCCGGTTCTTTTATTTCGCGTTTGCGTGCCTGCTGTACTCGATTTGGCGAGCGGTAGATCTGCTCGTCCAGGTCGAACTGACTGGTGAGTACGAACACTCGCCGATGGTGACGGCAGATAACACGCTAACGTTGTTGAAGAAGGAAACCGGAATCGGTTAGGGAGGTTCTCCATCCGTGATAGCCGGTGTCTGAGTGGCTACACTCTTGGAAGTCTTCGGAAATCGGCGATATAGTCAGCAGTACGATAGGAACGAATGATTGAGTGCTAATCTGGAGCGGTCTCCGCTTGACGATTCGTCCAAATACACGCATTGCAGCGCTGCTAAACCCGCTGTAGTCTCAACTTCACCGTGCGAGGTTTTTGTATAGCGGCATAGAATTTATCAACCGCAGTAGACACGGTGTAATTGCTACAGAGGTTCTGAGACTCCAGAATTCTGTTTTGTGGATTAGGTTTGTATTAGGGAAATAAGCACCACCAGTTTTAGCCGGACCGCCGCTGTACGGGAAGCATGGATCGGCTTCCTCCTGAGTACGACGCTACTCCCGGGGATGACGCCCTCGAAACAGCCATCGAGAAACGACTGGTCGATATCGACTCCGGACGCTACCGAACAAACGTCGCGAGCGTCCTGCGGAAGTTCGCGGCATGGAGTCGGGACCAGCATGGTATCACCAACCCCAAGGACATTGACGATGATCTCTGCCGGCAGTACGCTCGTGAGCTAGCCCGAGCCGACGACCGGGACGATATCTCGCCGGAAACAGCACGGCGGTACTTCGCCTACGTCCGCTCGTTTCTCACCTGGGCCGTCTACGAGGGCCTGATTCCGACGAACCCAGCCAAGACTAACCACGCCGAAGGCCCGCTTCCGACCGACGAGACTGAAACTGACCAACAGTACTGGACGACACGCGACCGCGAAGCCATTTGCGCGACCGCCACTGCCCGCGTCGACGAAGCCGGCGAAAGTGGTGACGTCGACCGCACGGCGGCCTACCGCGACCAGGCACTCGTCTTCTTACTCGCCTATTCCGGAGCCCGCAGCGCGGAGCTCGTCGCCGTCTCTGACGATGAAGAGCGTAACGGCCTGCGGTGGCGGCACGTCAACCTCGGTGCTGGCACGATGCAGGTGTTCGGCAAGAATCGAACCCGCGAGTCTGCGCCGATCCTCGACGATGCGCTTCGCCCTCTCCGGCGCTGGAAACAGCTTCGAGAGCCCGACGAAGACGAAGCCGTGTTCCCCAGACTCGATAACGCGGCGAAACCAATGGACCCAACACCGTCAATCACAACGCAGTCAGCCCGCGATATCCTCGCCAAGCTCTGCGAATGGTCCGACTATGAGTTCGAAGAGCCACTAAAGCCACACGGCGCTCGTCGTGGCCTCGGTCGAGAAATCTATCGCGAAAACCCACAGTTAGCCCAGGACGTACTGCGGCACAAGTCCATCGAGACAACACACGAAGGCTACGCACAGGAGGCCGCTAAACGGACTCGTGACGAAGCGAACGATATCATCGGCGGTGAGTAAGCTGCCGACATCTCTTCAAAATGAGAGACAGACGACGCCCCCACTGAACTGGTCCACGAGGTGAGAACGTATCGTCTGTTCTGGAACCGCTTCTACAACCGCCGGTAGATGATAAGCCCACCGAGAACAGCCACGAGTATGCTACCACCCACAAGCATATTTGTCGGTGAGCTGCCAGACGATTCAACACTGTCGCCCGCTCTGGTCTGCGACGGTGTGTTCGTCACGTCTGGTGTGATTGCGGGCCCACCACTGCTGGTCTGCGTCGAGGTTGACCGCTCGGTTGGTCGTTCAGTTGCCGCTGTCGTCGTTGTCGGCGTGTCACTGGGCGTCGTTTCCGTTACTGTCGGTGTGTCCGTCGGTGTTACCGTGTCACCAGAATCACTGCTGCTGGAATCGCTATCATTGTCACCGCTATCGTCATCATCATCACTACTATCGCTGGAGCTAGAAGAGTCTGCTTCAGTTGGTGTGCCTGTTGGTGTCTCCGTCGGAGTCGGTGTTGGCGTCTCCGTTGGGGTTGTTGTGTCATTTCCGGACTCAACTGTCAGTGTTCCAGCGCGAACGCTGGTGACATTGTATGCGTTCCCGGATTCGTCACCAACGGCTGCAACAGTCAGGTCGATATCGCTCGTCCCGACAGCCTCGCCGGTGAGCGTGACCGAGACAACAGGCGCTGAGCCACTGTCGGCAGTATCCATACCAGTCGCCGCAACGCGGACACTGTTCGCTTCTTGAGAGCTCTGGACTGTTTCTGGATTCCCAGCAACAGTCGTGTTCGAGACTGTTGCAACCGACCCGTTGGTGCTTGCAATATCAATATCCAGCGAGCCGACTCCGTCTGTAGCAGACGTGACCACGATGTCAACAGTGGTTGTGTTCCCAACGGCAACGGTGTCAGTCGATGGCTGGACGACGACACTGGTCGTTCCCGCCCCCATCGTGAGTCCCGCACAGAGGGACAGCGCTATACACAGGCCAGCTACTGTCGCAAGTCGCTTCATTAAATACACCAACTAGATAAGTGGGATTAAGTATTCTGATTACTGAATGAAATTAGCAACAGTACCTCTGGTGGGGGTTTATATGACAAGTTCAACGAGAAAATTACAGGCGTTGTTTGGTGTATTGCTATTAGTGACTGTCGGTCCAGTCTCGGGGATGATGACTGGGGCCGGGGCTGGCCCGTTGCAAACAGCCGGCAATGACGCGTCTCTCACAGATGCCGGAAACCAAGCTGTCACCACGGCCGGAAACGAACCAGCACAGACACCCACCTCAGCGGCCGGGAACCAGGCGACCGGGCCACTTTCGACCAGGTGGAATGACTCAACAGAACCGAATGCGAGTACCATTGAGCAGTTAGCGCCCCGGGAAAACGATTCTCATCCGTACCCACTCGTCGGTGAGCACCAACCCAGTGATCCAGATGGTGACGGACTCTACGAAGATGTCAATGGCGATGGCGCTATCAACATCGTCGACGTTGACGCCCTGTCGCGTAATTTAGAGACGACAGCAGCCGGTGCTAACTGGACCGCGTATGATTACACGGGTGACGACCGAACTGATGTCGGGGATATCCAGTGGCTCCTCGCCGCCACACGCTCGACATCCTCGAACGACACTGATGGGGATGGACTTCCCAATGCATACGAGCGAAACGTCACTGGGACCGACCCTGTCATAGCAGACTCCGACGGGGATGCTGTGATTGACGGTGCGGAAGACTGGGACAACGATACGCTACCGGCATACCGAGAATACCGACTTGGCACTGACCCTCGAAGCAACGACACAGACGGTGATGGACTCCCTGATAAGGTAGAATCACGGCTCCAAGGCGTTGATCCGACTGACCCTGACACGGATGGGGACAACCTTACTGACAGCGACGAACACAGACTCACGAAGACGAATCCAACCAAGAGAGACTCTAATGGCGACGGGTTCACTGACGACCGTGCAGACCCCGATGACGATGGGCTCACACACAGAGAAGAATTGGCTGCCGGAACTCACCCGCTGTACGCCGATGTGGACAACGACGGCCTGACTGACCCCGAGGAACTCGAACTTGGAACTGACCCGCTCTCGCCAGATACTGATGAGGACGGGGTGACCGATGGTGACGAGCGAACTGACCCGTTCAACACGGACCCACTGAACCCTGATACCGACGGAGACAGTGTCACAGATGGGAACGAGACCTACACTACGACCGCTCGAAATGAAAGCCTCGGTGCCTCGGTGAACATCACTGGTGCTGGAAACGTGAGTGCGGAGACAACGGTGGATGAGCCAGTCAACGTTCGATATCAGGACGACTACGCACCCACTGGGACTGTTGCTCCGTTCGTTGAGTTCGAATCCGACGCAAATTTCTCGCAAGCGGAAATCTCCATCGAGTACAACGAATCGCAAGTGTCGGGAGCAGAGTCGAACGTCTCTATCTACTGGTTCAACGAATCGGCGAACCGGTACGAGCAGGTGCCGTCGTCGGTCAACACCACGACAGATACCGTGACGGCCAATACCACACACTTCTCGACGTATACCGTCTTCGACAGCGATGCCTGGACAGAGTACCTCAACGAGCGCAACGACAGCATCTCCGAGAGCCCGGACCGGTCGAAGGTCGGTAAAATCGAGTCGTGGACGTTTGAGGATATGCCGGACTCGATTGGACAGAGTGACTGGACGTGCGATGTCGAACCGCGTAGTGGAGGCTACAACGACGAACCGGCTGACGGGAACTGCGAGATCGAAGAGGACCGTGACGCGATTCGTGTTGGTGAACGGACCAACCGTGAACGAACTCTCTCACGGTCGATTACGCTGCCGGATCACCCACAGGTGTACGTCATCGCGAACGTGACGGCCCACGTCCAGAGTTCATGGTCCCACGCGGCAGCGACGCTGGCGCTGACGGACGAAGATGGGGAGACCGACATCTACCGGCTTGAAAACGACGACAGCAGCGGCTTGCGGACGGAAAACGCGGTCCGGCGGGTGAACATCTCCGAACATGCGGGCAAGGAAGTGACGGTGAAACTGCGGGCGGACGCGCGCCACACTAACGGAGACTATTCGTGGCTTCGTGCCCACAACGTACGGTTCGTCTCACCCTCGAATGAGACTGTCCGCGTGGACTCAGACGAGGACGGCATCTCGGACTTCCGCGAGGTGACCGGCATTCCGCTGGCCAACGGGCCAACGGTGACGCTTGACCCGAACAATCCAGACACGGATGGCGACGGCATTCCCGATGGCGAGGAAGTTGACATGTCTGAGACTGTCGAGAATGAGCCACCGAACGAGAAATCGCTGGTAACTGGCTACCGCTGGACCAGTAACCCTGCGAAAGGGAACGCAGACACTGACGGCGATGGTCTGGCCGACTCGCTTGAAAAGGAGGGCTGGACTATCCAGACAGTCAACAAAAGCGGCGAGGTGCATCGGTACGACTACGCCTGTGAAACAGACGATGGGTGTGAAGCAGAGTCGGATTCCATCCGTGTGACGTCGGACCCGACATCGCGGGACTCGGATGGTGACGGTCTGACTGACCCCGAAGAGAAGCGCCTGACCCACACAGACCCAGCCGACGACCAGACGTATAAAATAACAGCTGACCAGTCAGAACGGTTCGAGAAGGCCTTTGACTCACAGCTGTCAGTGCGTGAGCGTCTGCAAACCTACGAGATGGGGCTAGACACGAATCGGATGTACGGCGTCGATGACCTCTCGAATCCGGAGTTCACTGACGCGAGCGGTTCCTTTGACTTCGTGCGAGTGGAGAACCAGAACGGTATCGAGCAGTTCGAATTCACAGCTCTGGACGGAACAACGCGGTCGGATTACTGGCTGTCGAACCGAAAAGAGATCCGCACGGCGAACCCAGACCATCGTCAGTCTGACGTTAACCGGGCGGATCGCTACCAGACTGATCCCTGGGACCCTGATACCGACAACGACGGCCTCACGGACGGCCAAGAAATCAACGGTGTTCAGACCGGTACGTTCGGGGAAACTTACGAGACGAGCCCGACAACGCCGGACACGGACAGTGATGGCTACTGGGACGGCTGGATTGGGGTGTACGGTGTCGGACATACGGACAACGTCGTGCTATACCGGGAGCATCTGCAGAGTGGCGACGGTATTGAGGAGGGAGAAATAGTCTCTGAACAGGCGGGAGTTCATCAAATACCAAACAAGCGTGCGGCAGAAACGCCCGGAACTACGAAGTATGCTGACGGTAATAAAAAGTACCACTCAAATCTCCATATTGGTGAGTTACATTGGGGAACTGACTCAAGTGAGTTGTCGAAGTATCCATCACCATCGGTTGATATTGAGATTGACTACTACGAGGAAGCTAATACAGATGCACTTGATACTCCAGAGTGGGAAGAGCGGATAGAAATGAACCTTAAATTATATGGTATTCAAGCAAATATAAATCGAGATGATACGATAACCACAAAAGAGGTCAAAAATACCCGCGCCGCACTTCGTTTAACTAGCATTGACCCAACTGATGGGTTTAGTAAGAAGGAAATGTATGGACTACACAGGGATTTCGAAGATTCAGACGGGGAACATATGTTAGTGGTCCACCAGTCTGATGGCAGCTATGATGGATTTAACCCCGAACGTAGTAGTTGGATAGGTATCTATGGACCTAGTGATGGAACGACAACATGTACCTCTGAGGAACGCAGAGTACGCCTAATAACCCAGAAACTGCGATGCACGAGGTCGGGCATTCATTCAACGCTGGTGAAAACGATGACAAGGGAGGGAGCCTACAATACGGAGTTACTGGCTCCGAAGTGTATAGCGGTGACGAAGGGCGTGATGATGAACCAGAAGACAATACGCCGGAACGTATTCGAGTCAGCAAGAATTCAGTTGCTGGAGGGTCCTGTGAGGCAATCCAAGGAACACAGACACTCCAGCAGTGGAGTGCGATGTCAAAGACATGGAGTCCAATGCCGAGATACTTTGTAGATCCAATCAATGGCCGGCACGTACCATATAGCATTGAAGAAGTACTGACACTCACAAGCTGATCAAATGCCTAAACAGAGAATCGTAATCCTCGGACTGGTGGGTATGACTATTCTGGCCTTCGGTACCGCAGACGTTGTCTTAAGAATGGGATATGAGGACCCCCCGTGTCCACAGACACCTCAATTTGCCGCAGATTTTGACCAAGTTGCCCACGAAAATGGGACATCTGTTGTTGTTAGACACCTTGGTGGTGATACAGTCGATCCAGACAATCTGATAGTCTCTGTAGCTGGGAGTAACTTGACGGGCAACGAGCTTGGCCTGGAGGGACCATTTACTGCGAACGATACCATCAGTGTTGACCAACTCGCTCCTAAGCAGACCGTGAAGGTGTATACGCATCAGCCCGAACCATCGGACGGCGGATTTGGTGGCCCGGACTGTAGCGCTGATACTCGCTTGATTGAAACGTATACAATCAAGTAACTCAGGTATGGCTGGTTCCACTGTATTGAGATACGGCCGCTGTGCTAGGGCGAAATGATACCGGTTTTGAAATCATCGACCGTGGTGAATCGCCAGATATAGGATGAAAATCAGGACAGTCCGACAACTGCTGGTCTTCACTACAGTGGAACAGATATCATGTCGGTGTTCACAGCGGGACCCGAAGGGTTTGTGGGCGATACCATCCCAGAGAATACGAATGAACGGACCGACGACCGCCTTGAGACGCGTGAAACGGTCCTTCATGAGATTGGCCACGAGTTTGACATGGGCGAACCTTGACAGCAGTAATCCCCGGACAAAACACCGGAGATCGTCGAAGCCTATGACCCTAAAAACAATGTGTGGGAGGAAAAGCGAAAGTGGTCGATTATGAGCAAAGGCGGTATGTCACTCAGATACCGCTTTTCCCGTCCAACTAATGGTGAGTACGTCGCCTACAGTATTGAAGAACTCTTCACAGCCACAGACTGATTCCACATGAAAAAGAGCTACTACGCGTTGTTTGCCGTGCTCGCGCTGGTTATCGTCGCCGTAGTCGGCGCGGTAGTCGTCTACCCAGAACCTGGGTTCCATCACGAAGAGGACACGTACAATCCTCCCAGAGGAGATGTGTTCTTAGGTGAGGACCCACCAGGGGGGCCTATCGTCTTCAGAAACGCCACTGCGACCGCTCACAACGACGAGTACATCCTAGAGCTCGACGTATTTACCACCTCTCCACAGGCCTTTGACCCGGTTGAAGTACCGAATGCGTCGGTACAGGGCTACTCCGACCAGTGTGACCTACGCCTAGAGAAACAACTCGGGTCGTTCGAGATCGAAGGTGATAGTCCACGCCACACTAATCTGACGTTTGAAGAGCCGCCAGCGTACATCTTCTTGCAGACTCCAGAAGAAATTCACCCGTGGCTGAATATGGATGTCTATGGATTACGGTTAGCAGAGCAGACTAACTCAACGGCGCGCTATGTCGAAAGTAACCGGATCAATGAAACCAGCCCATGTCCGCCAATATCGAACGAGCGGAAGACTGCGACTGCAACTCATCGCGGGAATCAGACCGCCAATGGGACTACGGAACTGCTGACGCCAACTTGACGAGGGCAGACCTGTGAGGCAATCCAGGGAACACAGACACTCCAGCAGTGGAGTGCGATCTCAAAGACATGGAGTCCCATGCCGTGATACATTATTGGTCCAGTTAGTGGCCGGCACGTACCGTATAGCATTGAAGAAGTACTGACACTCACAAGCTGATCAAATGCCTAAACAGAGAATCGTAATCCTCGGATGCTGCACAGCGGTTCACGGGCAGTCTGTTGGAGACCGACCGTGCGGCGGTCATTGAATTTGACAACTTTGGTCGTGTCAAACAGCCGCTGACGAGTAACCACACAGCGGTCAACCGTTCGATACGGGATGTTGAATACGAGGGTGGCAATGGCGGGACGGACTTCGCATCAATTAGCGCAGCGAACGAACACTTTGCCGAACAGAGTAGTCCGGACCGCGCCAAGATTATAATCTTCCTGACGGACGGGAAATCAAAGTACTCCGACGGCGTGACCGAAGCCGAGCAAGCGGCCGAACAGAATATTACGATCTACCCGATCGGATTCGGTGGTGCAACGCGGGACCAACTCTCAGCCATCGCAAACGCAACCGGCGGTGAGGTCAACTTCGTCAATGACGCAGGAGGGCTCCCGACGGTGTTCTCTCGTGTTGCGAATACCACAACCAAGATCAACGATACCGACGGCGACGGCCTCTCAGACAGCAGAGAAATCGGCCAGTACGCCGAGGTCAAGCATCGCGGCAGGACTGCCTCCTATTACAACCACGTCGCCCATCCGCGGCAGATCGACACCGATGGCGATGGACTCAGCGATGACCGTGAGGTCAGAAACATGACAATTGTCACTTTCGATTCTAAAACTGAGGCAAACGCCTTGCGCGAGGCGATGGTCACAGACAATCAGAGCCTCAATCTCCAAGCGGCAGGGACGGTATTGAATGTCACCTCGTCGGCTCTAAATCCGGACACCGATGGAGATGGAATCTCGGACGCAGAAGAGTGGCGGTACCGAACGAATCCACGGCAAGTAGACACCGACAACGATGGAATCCCGGATACGACCGAATTTCACGACGGTCTGGACCCAACATTACACGATATTCGGGGTCCGGCCATCAAATCCCTCCGTACTGACTCGTACAATCCCGCTTGGGCTGGCCCTCATTATGTGCTTGACTTCCGTGTGCGCGACCGAAGCGGGCTCGGCACTGTTCGTATTGCTCAACGCGGAAACGAAACTCTCGACCGAACGAACTTCACCGGACACACGCAATATCACTACAGTCAGGAACTAACTGGAAACGCGCTCCAGAGCGCGGGAACCTTTGCAGGTGGGACTGAGGTATACATCTACGCCTACGACAGCCACGGCAACAAGCGACGTGTCCCCGCGCTGACGCGGTCGAACAATATTGTCAACAATCTTCAAGGGCATTACGGCACGATCGGAACGCTAGAGGCCAAGACCTTCGGGCGGGGGTCCGGGCTCATGCACGGTGCTGGAGAGATTGGATACACCATCTCGAATCCAGTGGAGACAGCAGCGGGACTATCTCAGGTTCCGAATGCGCTGGCAAATTATGGCCGCACGTATGAGTCAATGGAAACACAATTCAAGAACCGCCAGCGTGTAAATAACCCCTTCCCCCCGAATACACCAGAAAATGAGAGCTTCGCCCGCGGGTATTTCGACGGCTACATGGGATTTCTTGTCATCGAAGAGCTCACTGGAGCGGCGGTCACGAAGGCAGCGAGCGATTCCAGCCGAGTTGCTCGCCAAGTCAACAAAATCGACAATACTCGATATTTGGGGAAGTCGGTCACCGCAGCACGGCAGCTGAAATACGCGAGTGAACTCCCAGCACGAGGTGTTGGCCGCGTGGCCTCATTTGGCGTTGACCAAGCCAAGCGCCCGTTCGCACGCTACTCACTACGCAATTCCCGGACGGTTGGGAAGGTGGTCAGAACACGGCGTTACGTAGCCGACAAAACGCCGCAGAAGGTCTATGATCTAAATACCAAGCAACGGAAGCTCTCAGCCCGATACTTCCGAGATGCTGACCTTGGCGGTCGCTCCCCGTCGGAACTGGAGACTGCCGGGAAGCTGATGGCTGAAAACAACCCCAAGCAGGTTTCACGGATGTTGCGTCGGATGGACGACGGTCAGCAAGCGGCGTTCCTGAGCGATGATCTAGACGAAGCGGCGCGTGCGGATTTATATAAGACTTGGAAAAACGGCGACAATGTGGGTGCCAGCGATGTTGCGGAAGCCACTAGCGCCGATCCGCAGACAGTGCGGCTCATCGCAGATGGCTCCGGTGATGTAGACGACGCATATGATCGGGCAATCATTCGGGCAGCCAACAGCGATAGTATTGATTCCAACAAGCAACTCCACCGAGTTGTCCGGAAAGTCAACGACCTCGGCGGTACTCAGCAACGCCGGGCCAAGCAGCTCATCGCCGATACGGATGGGGCTGGCGTCAAGCTCGTCGACGAACTTGGAGACGATACGCTTCGGAAACTGCTTGGGGACACCGATATTGACGCCGTTGACCTCTCGCGTGCGACCCGGGAGTATGGGGACCTTGACGAGGGAGAGGCCAGGCAGTTCCGGCGTCTTCTCGACGATGACGATCTCCGGAAGTCCTGGATCCGCGCTGCAGGCGATCCGGACATTTCCAAGCAATCGGTAACAACGGCGCTCAAGCAAGTCGATTCCGTCAGCGACGACGTCACGATCACCAGCTTCAAACCAGCTTCCGACATCGACGTCGATTCGGATCCGTACTACTCGTCGTGGTACGACGACCCGGAAAGCCCGTACGACGCCGATACTATCGTCATCGACGGGAAAGCCGACGAATCTCTCTCGGTCTATCGGTTCTGGGATTCGACGAGAAACAACCACGAGGCCGGACCCTGGGCGACCGACGCCGACGACATCGATCGGTTGCGTAGCGACGCTGATGTCGGGTCGGACGAGATTGTCGACCGATACGCGCTTCCCGGCGACGCCGACAAAGTTACCAGGCTTGATGTCGATGAAGGAACCACCGTCCGCATCAGCGAGGCCGGGGAGAACTTTGGCCACGATGGTGGTGGGATTCAGTACGAGATTCGTGGTGAAGATATGATGGACGAAAGCAGGGACCTCAAAATGAAAGATCTACCAGCCATTAGGGATGGAAAATTGGATATGGATACGTTCCTTAGCGGTGATTCTCCATGACAATTGAGGTTGACTGGGACCGAATCTCGATTAACGGTGAGGAGATCGTTTTCCAGTATCCTATCGGAGATTCGATTGTGGCTGATGAGCGTGTGATTCTCCGGACAGAGTACCAAAACCGCAATATAGAAGGATTCGATTTTCACATCAAAGACCAAACCCGAAATGTTATTTCAGTGACTCCGTCTGGAGAACGTGAATGGGTAATTGAGTCGGTACAGAGTGACGAAGAAGATGCCCACCATTACGATTTGTGGACACTTCTAGATCGCTACCTAACTCAGCACACCGAAGGGAATTTCGAATTCGATCCCGAGACTGGTGACATTCTCAACAAATGGCCACATAACCAGTTACCCATTGCCGACAGAACTATTGAACTTAGCGGCGAGATCACCCGAGTTGTCGAATTCGATACCGCCATCTTCCTGCGGTGTAAACAGGCCACTCACACTCTCTATGCCTTCGAGGCCGATGGCACCGAACGCTGGCGTTCGGATGCTGGCGAACGACGAGGCACCATTTTCGTCGAAGATGGCGAACTCTGGGAGCAAACCGCAGTCAATCGCACCACTGACCACCGCTACCGACTCGACCCCGACACCGGCGACAGATATGATCGAGAGGTCATCGACACTGGTCTGTGGTGAGCGGACGAAGTCAACCAACACTCAATTACAACCAATTGCAAACCCATACGCGGACGGATCCATCGTCATGGACGCAACGACCACCGATTCGACTGAATACCTCCAGTTCGACCCCGACGGCCTGCCCGGCGAACGCTGGCTCCACCGCCGTGACCAGTTCGATGCTACCGCCGACGAAGAAGAAATCCGCGACGAGTACGCACTTCCTGAGAGTGAATCAATCACAGTCGCCATCGTTGACGTTCCAGCCGACGTGGCCATTCGAATCCCAGTCACCCACCTCTACAACTCACGGACCGACAACAATATCATAGTACGACCGAATGGCGAGTTCCTCTCCGGATGGGAGTTGAGTCCGTCGCAAAAACAGAGCGTGACGAGTACCGGAGAACTATCATAGATGCTCCGGTAAGACGCTTATCTGCGAGTTTTTGTCGTTTCCTGCTAATTTCACGTCAGAATCCGAAACAGAAAGTAAGCCCCAGACAGACAGAGATGCGTATGGACGAAATGAGCGATGAGAACTCGATTACGCTCGAACTGACCCCGAACGAGGCGATTGTTATGCTGGAGTGGTTAGACCGGATGGATAAACCAGATGACAGAGAGAATCTAGAACCGTTCGAAGCAGCTGTGTTGAGTGTACGCGCTGATATCGAGTGCATGCTGGAAGCGTCCCACCCCGACATATTTGCACCTGATTATGAAGACAAACTTGAGAACGCTATTGACGACGTGCGGTACAATCCGTCTGGTGACGCGTGATGAGATGAAGGCGGACGAAGCAGCACTCGCCACCTTGGTGTCCTGATTCTGTCAAATTACTTGAGTAGCGGAGAATGATCTGGGAGTCTGCATTTCCTGTACCCGCTGAAGAGAAGACTATAGCAACGTTGGTCCAAAACCAACTATTATAATCACGACGAGCGAGGCCACCGATCTCTTCAAGAACTCCGGTCTGAGCGGGCGGCGAGCGCTCAACGACCTCACTGATACTGACGGCGACGCCGCCGACGTGCTGTTCCGGATGGACGACGCCGCCACCCAGCGGCGGTTCACCCGGGCCTACGACAGCGACGCGGTCGACAGCGACGAGATAGCGACAGCGCTCAATCGGTACGATGGTCTCGATAGTGACGGCAAGGATGAGTTCGACGACCTGCTTGCACGCAACGGTGACGACGCGGCCGATTTCGCAGCACGCAGTGACTCCGATACGTTCGACGCTATCGTCTCGCCATGTGGGGCCAGAAGTGCGCCGTCGCTCGGCGGAGCGGGCTCGCTTCGGACCGACCGGCATCACTCGGTCGCAGGACCGTCGGCGGCCCTCAAACAGAGCGGGACCTGCCCTGGTCTCCCCGACGATGTGAGAGATGACTTCGTGACGGCGGTGTCGGACATCGGCGATGATGAACTGCGAAATGTCGACACGAAAGGCGCTCTGGATTCCATTATCGGATTTGACCGCAATGCACAGGACGCGGCGACCGATCTGATTGATAGAAAGGGCGCAGACGGTGTGAGACTCACCAACGATGCTACTGATTTGGCCGACAATGTCGACGGCCTCGAAAGTGACGATGTGAACGATCTGATAGTCTCGTATGATGACTACGCAGACGCTAGCGATGTCGGCAGGTCCCCGAGAGAAATTCAAAATGACCTTGACAGTCTGGCACAGAACGATGTCGGTGGTCTATACGAAGCAATCAGGGAACGGGCCGGTGGTCCTAACACGAACAATTTCAAAGGACTCGACGGCGAGGTTGATGCAGCAGAGAATATCTTGGACAGCGACGACGCAGAAATCGATAGACTGGAGACAGACATCACTACCGATCAGGGGCCCACCGATATCGACATCCTACTCGAAGATGGGACCGCGATTGAGGTCAAGAACCGGGATTATGACGATGTCCCGAGTTATGCCGAGGATAGAGAGATACGAGAGCTAACCGAGAAGATGGACAAGTATGCGGAAGAGAAAGACAGCATCGCTATCGCGACTAGGGGCAACCCAGAGAGCGCAGATGTATTGCAAGCGGTCAAATCAAATATCGAAGATGACTACCCGGACACTACAGTCGATCTCAGAAAGATAGACAGTCCATCGGGGTAATAGCGTACGACAATGGCAGATGAAGGATACTGGGTGTGTTTCATAACCGATACGCTATCGCCGTCGATAGGATCAGAGACTGTGGCCCGCGCTGAGAGGGTCGGCTTTGAGCTAGTCGAACGAACAGACAAGGAGATAACCCTTCGACTGGACGAGGAGACGACGGTCTCGATTACCCTCAATCTTGGTGAGTCGTGGAACTGGAACGACCCTCGATTGATACTCTCGTTCTGGACGAAGCCGTTACAGCGAAGCGGTGCGGATCAAGGAATTCCGGACTCGTCTGAGTCGGTACGAGACCGCACCGAGACAATACTCGAACTCATCGTCGAACTGGTGAAACTCACCGAGCCAGAGTACGTCTGGTCGATGCTCAACGCTGGTCCACAACCAGATGCTGGACTGCGGCCGACGAGCCGACCCATTTCTGACAGTATCTCTCGGCTATCCTGGGTCACGGTGTTCTCCGAGGAAATCGTCGCTGACCTCGGTGGCCGAGACCGACTACTGGAAACACCTGCTTGGCGAGTCGAACCAATCGACGACTCCCATCTCATCGTGATTACGAGGGACAATCCGATAGACCCTGCAGTCGAACCCAACAACAATCCTGCGGATTTCCTGTTCGCGGACAGTGATATCGATAGCGACCAACCGTGACAATCTCTCAGCGGAGACCGACGATAAACCGATTCGTCGCATCGAGTGAATGTGTCGAAGTAACTTTCACCCGAGCTGGTGAGGCAGAGCTTCAATAAGATGGACGATCCATATCACATCGGATTTGTCGCCGACAAAACACCAGATGTCCGAGAGCTGTATACTCAGTGCCGTCAGGCTGGATTGAAAACAACTTACGACGGACAGACTGAAACTGTTGCAGAATACAGCATCGGGCTCACAGCACATACGGACTCGAGACTGGAGGACGCATTGAACGCGCTGGAACAGACGGACAGTGGTTCTATGCGGTTCTGGACGGAGTCAGATATGATACTTCGGGTAGGTATCTCACCTCCGACAACCAAGGACGAACCGATGTTGGGCTGTGTGAACATCGGCTTCCAGACAAGCGAGATCGACGGTGACGCACACTCAGACTCGATCTACAGAGCACGGATTAACGAATTACTCAATTTGATCGAAACAATAGTACCTCTCGTTAATCCCAGCTATGTCTGGAGTTCAGTGTACAAAGGCCACGAAGGCTACAAGCGATTTGTACCTGATGGCGAACCGATAGCCGAGACTATCGAAGACCTGTCCTGGGTGACAGTCGTATCACCGCAGGTGGCAGATCAGTTCGGCGGCCGTGAACATGTACTCGATACGCCAGCATGGCGAGTCCGTGAACTCAACTCCGGACATATTATGCTTGTCCTGCAAGAGCACCCCTATGACGCGATGAAACCGACCCATAGTTCGTCAGAAGCCCATCTATTCGACTGACAGAAGGATCGAGATTCGTAGCACATCTTTAACAGCGCCGCAAGACTGGTGTATTTCGACCAACGTACATATGACAGGCTCAGCTACACTCGCCGATCCCTTCGCAGCACTCGCCGTCGGTGACTACGGTGCGGACGTGTGCGTCCACCGTGACGACATTAGTACCGAGTTCCCGAACGAAATCCTGGAACTGGTCCGTGTTCGCGTCGACGAGAACCGCGACTTGCGCCGTGTCGCCTCCGATAGATTCGTCCGAAACGTCGTCAGAGCCGACTCAGACGACCGCCACTCGGTCATCAAACGGATGCTCGCCGACGTTCCAGCCGACGCCACCGAAGACGTCTCTACGTCTCGGCGTTGCTTCGGGACGTAATCCCGCTGTCGTTCGTTCGACTGGACGGTCCCGAAGCCGAGAATGTCGTCACGAAGGTGATGCACCTCTCACTTCTCAAGAATTTCATCTCCCTTACGCGCAGTGACAATCTTCGTCTTGGGATCGCTTGTTTGTGAAGATAGGTTGAAAAATCCGATACCGGCGATTCCACTGAGATACTTATGACGACTAGTTGGAAGGCTATTTCCTTCCACGAAAGTAATATTATACCCATATAGTGAAGGTATTTTAATTAATATATTTATTTTAATTTATATTGGAGGGAATTGAATAGTACTGCAGAAGAATTATATTTATTCCAAACTATCAATATCTGTGAGGAAAATTCCAATCCTTGTTCTGATTGGTTTACTTGCGATAACAGGATGTGCTGGCATGATGGATACAACTGACCAGTCAACTTCTGATGCAACCACATCGACTGAAGTGCTGACCATGAGTTCTCCAGATGGCGACCCTATGGGATTCGTACACATCACCGTTCCAGAAACGGTTCCTGAGAATGAGACGATCATTAACCATGACCGAGTTGAATCACAGATTATTTCTGAAGGGTTACACAATATCGGCAATTCAACCGAATATAAACAAAATCTAACCGAACAACAATATAACCGAACGCGCCAGACACTTGCCAAACATGAGTATCATTCACCCAGCAAACCTGATTTCTCTGCTGGATGGTTCATTGAATATAAAAATAAGACGTACAATATTAATGTGATCATAGATGGGGAGCTTGTATGAATCGAACAGTCTGAGAAGACCACTCCTCTTCTCCGTCACTCCTTAGATTGTGAGGGCTATCCACTGTGCGGCGATATCGCGGCTATACAGCAGTACCTATGGTGTCAATGAGCACGACTGCTACCTCCGATCGCCGCCACCAGGACCGACCTGGACACCGGTCTCGGGCGTTTCGCCAGTGTACCACGAATCGTCGAGTACAGAAATTGTAGTAGTTGGTAGCGCGATTTCTTTATTGAGATGAATCCCTGAAACTGAAACACCCGAATAGGTACATACAGGAGACGAACCGATCATTCAACAGACACCTATATTGCGATGAACAACACAATTCTGTCTGAATGACTTCCCTCCATCACCTCCAAGACCGAATCCGTCTGGGTGCCCTACTGGGTATGTTGGCAATCGTTGGGGTAGGTACCTACTTTGAATTCGTGTATAATGGGCCGCCAACTCTCTATGCAGTGGTCCTCTGGATAATCGTCGTTCCAATGTTGCTCATCTCAACAGTCGATGGTGTCCGAAGCCACCCACTCTACCAGCCACTCACGTATGGCGGCTTTATAGCAATCGGTGCACTACAGTATCTCAACGGGAATTGGTTTCTTCTCTCCGGGCTATTCATCCTTTGCGGGATGATCGGTTTGGTTCTTGAACTTCGTAATCGAAGCAACTGATTATTCTCACAACGGTGGCTTCAGAAGTATCACTTAGCGGTAGGTACTGTGGTATTGGACAGCAAAAGAGTGTGGTTCGCGCTCTGGGGGGCGATTCACAGTAGAATAAAAACTATGATGCCACACAGACAATTCTGGATATGGCTATATTCCCGCTCACACAGCAAGAGTTCTGGATACTCCGAGCCCTCTTTGTGATTCCTGTTCTCGTTGGCATCGGTGGACGTGTGCTTGCCGGAGGCTCGATACTCGAAGTTGTAGTTGGTGGCGGGGTAATGGGAGGCCTCTCTTTCTTCCCGCTGGCATTCATTTACTTTATATACTTGTTTGGAAAACGCCGCTCGGTCCAACACGCATAACAGCTGTGCTTAGTACGCATGCTTACTGAACGGGCGTTTCGTCCCTACAACTGAATAAGGAAACCGTATTGGCAACTACTGATAGAATGTTATTCTGCTTGGGATGTCACCACTCTCTGTCGGATGGCGCCGGAATCTACTAGGATGTTCAACTGCTATCGTCTTGTACTGATATTCATATTGCGGTCACATTCTGCAGGCTACTCACAACGCTGGGAACGCACGCGACTTGACCGTGCTGAAGAGTACAGATGAGTGAGGACGACTAACCGACGGCGAGGACTCTGGGGCGTTGGAGCAGTGGATCGAACTGACGGCAACTGAGCGGCACATCCTTGTCGGGATAAGTAAGATGGAGCAGGAGGACTGGGCGATGTGGGGCGGCGCAGTGATTGATACGGTAGCCGAGCAGCACCTCTCAGTTTCAGATAAACAGGTGTATCGTGTACTTAGCAATCTGGTTGGCCGGGAGCTGCTGGTCGATTTGATTCCGGACAAGCGGACGAGCCGGTATGCACTCACACCAACTGGGCGGGATGTGCTTGAGACAGGCCATGCAGAGCTGACAGGAGCCGTCGACGAACTCCCGGATGGACTGTTGAGTGAGCGCCAAGAGTAGTTTTCACCGGTCAGGCTCCCGTCGTTCACTTGCTTTGGACCTTCGAATCTGCAACTAATATTTAGTAGACAATCTCACCGCTCTCGTCCTGCTGTCGCACCCAAATGTTGATTCCGATGGAGTGTCAACGCTGTCAACAAGGATGTCACATCAGGTTCGTCTGGAGGACGATGTCTACGAACGGATCAAAGCAAACAAGCGTGATGACGAGTCGTTTAGCGACGCCGTGGAGCGGCTTATCGGTGGGCACTCACTCAGTGACCTGCGCGGCGTGTTCGACGAGGACCAAGTGACTGAGATGCGGGACGCTATCGAGCAGGCTAATGAGGACGACCGCGACGAGGTTCGAGATGTCGCGGAGCGATTCGAATGATTGTCGATACGAGCTTTATTTTGGATATCATCGACGGTGTCGAAGCGGCGCTTGAGAAGGAACGGGAGCTCGAAGCAGCGAACGTTCCATTGGTGATTCCATCAGTGACAGTCTTGGAATTGTACATTGGCGTTGGGAAGATCGCGAATACTCGCGAGGAACGTCAGGCGGTAGAAGCCGTGCTTGACTCGTACCCACTCATCGATATGACCCCGAGCATCTCTCG
Source organism: Haloarcula sp. CBA1127 (assembly GCF_001485575.1). Taxonomy (NCBI): domain Archaea; kingdom Methanobacteriati; phylum Methanobacteriota; class Halobacteria; order Halobacteriales; family Haloarculaceae; genus Haloarcula; species Haloarcula sp. CBA1127. The sequence continues at coordinate 19,285 of NZ_BCNB01000001.1, read as the reverse complement.
TCGCGCCGGTCGGCTACTCGGTGAACAGATGGCTGGTGCGGATGATGGTGAGGGGCCAGGTATTGGCAAAGGAGACGCGGCAATCGCTGCAACCGCTATGGAGCGTGATGAGCCTGTTCTCGCCGGCGACAGCCACTTCGGAACCATTCCCAGTGTAACTCACGAAAGCTATCGGTAGCGGGACTTCTCACAGTTCGAGTTCTGCAAATGCTTCATCGATACCGTCCTCGCTTGGGGCGGTCAGGGAGGGTTCGATAGCGGCGAATGAATCCCAGCCGCCGACGGTCATCACGACGCGTGGATTCATTTGTTCGTCGACGAGCAGGCGCTGAGCGAATCGGCGGCAGAGGTCGTGGGTACTCACTTTCTCGAAGTCCTTGTTGCCGGTCGCTTCAGTCGCTTGCGTGGCTGTCCGCCGAACCACGGCACGGACGCCAGACTGGGTTAGATCGATAAAGGGGTCCTTTGGCGCGATATTGTATTCGTTCTGGAAGCGCTGGAGGTCACGCTCGACGCTGTCTGGAGGAACGCATCGCGAGGCTTCCCACCGGTGCCGCTAGTATCTTTCCCGGCCTGCACACGCAACCGGTACTGTCCGCTTTCGGGCTCTTTCACATTGACAGGTCGGATCTGTGGTATCTCGAACGCCCGAAGGCCGACAAACGCCCCGAGCTGAATGATGATGTCGTCGCGTTGGCTGTTGGTGGCTCGGCAGAGGTCCTCGATTTCACTGTCGGTGAGCCAGACTTTGTGCTCGTTTCCAGCGGTCGATTCAATACGGATTACGATTATTATTTTCCGCTACTAAAGAGGGTGCTGGTAGGTCGGATACACCACGGTTTCCGCTGTTATCGGGCACATCTGTTACGATGAATTAAATCAGTCGGAACAACTGTAGCGGCGGGCCTTGCCGTCAAAATTTTGTGTTCCTCTGGCGGGTGAGAGGATGTCTACACACTCAGCGTCAACGCGAGCACAGTCATTCCAGCATCGCCCGCCAGTAGAGACGGAGCAGTGTTCCTGTCCGATCCACGCCGACGGAGACTCGTTCACCGCCCCTCTGGGGATTCGGTTTGCCGATCATGTCGCCGTCAAATCAATCCAATCAACACTTGCACGGTGGTCCCGATGAGCGGCGTCCAGCCCGAGGCAACGTCTGAGTACTGTCGATTCTGTGGAGACCAAGCTGACATCTCCGGTGAGGCGTTCACCTACGTCCGGTGGCCCGACGAAGTGGATCGAGAGGATGGCGTATTCGAGTTCACGATTTGCCGGGAGTGTGCGCTTCAGGACCGCGACAACGTCGAGCAGGCGGCGTCACTCTTCCACGAGGCAGATCGAGACCACCTCCTCACCTGCGACGTCTGTGGGGCCGTTGGCTGCGGGTCTGCTAGTACTCGTCGTCCAGCAGCAGAGACGTATCGGCTCGCAAGCGTCATCCCCTGGTCAGTGAGCATCAACGGCTTCGACGGGACAGCGACCTCTTGCACTGAGTGCAGTCCCATCGGGCCGGTCGACTGCGTGAAATGTCCCGACCGAACATACGACGATGAAGTGCCGTGTCTCGTCGAGCCACCGTTTGACTCGGCTACAAAGACTGCGGATAGCGCTCCGGTAGACAGTGAACAGGCTGAGATCGGTGGGTGGATCGGGTAGCCGACGGCAGTTCTCTGGAACCCGTGAGTCTGCTTATTTGTTAATGCGCAGTACAGTTTCTTTATCATACGACTGGTGTTAAAATATCAACTAAAAAGTGTCTCAGTAGATTCATCTAAGCATTTTTTGAAACAGTTGAGGTTCGTGGTGTCCAGAGGCCATATAGTATCAAACATAGCCCAATAGTCTGGTTGATAGCACTAATCGCATAGAAGATAGCTTCCTCTGCTACTGGGAATATGAACACGAATAACAACAGAGTGGGCGTCAAGAGGACAAAAATAAACCCAACAGTAACGAATAACATTGGCCGCTGACCGTTCCGAAGATAGCCGCGCATAGCAATATACGTAGTACTAACACCGAGTGCAAGGGCTATGAGTGAAAAAACTAAGCCAACGATTGCAAGCGGGTGCCACGAACCAGTTTCTATCATTGATCCCTCACTTGGCTTATAAACTCGCTGAAGCGGTCAGCCATTCGTTCCCGCTTACTGATAGTCACATTAGCATCCTCTTCAGAAATGCCAATCACAATCTGAGCTGGATCGGCGGTATAAATCTGAAAATGGTGGCCGTCTTCATCATATTCCATTTCTGTCTCTAACAGACCATATGACGAGAGTCTGTCTGTCCGACGATAGACTGTCTGTGTCGATATATTACATATCTCACTCAATTCATCAGCTGACATTGGCCGTTTCATTGTTTCTTGGAGAATTGTTCTCGAATGTTCATCGCTTAGGATGTTCAAGATGCCACTCAACTCTTCGTCGGTCATCGTGTCTATATATCTCTGAGACGCACTTTACCTGCCATTGCTATTCAGATCCATGTTGGAACGGAACATAAGTTGTAACTCACAGTTCCACAACTTGGAATTGTGTCTGATCTTTCTTATTGCCTCTGTGAATAGATCTGGTGTACTGATGACCGCGAGCGCCACTGGAAAGGAGAGTAATCGTAATCAAAATACTGCTATTGCAGCACTGGTTCACATCGCTGGCCTGCTCTTTGGCTTTTTTGCCATCGCCTTTGTGTATTTAGTATCGGATGACGAATTTATAAAAGCAAATGCATCTAATGCATTAAATTGGCACGTTCCCATGTCTTTGGTCGCTGTGTTCGTTGCTATAACCGGCATCGTAGTGAGTGAGGTTATTGGTGTAGCATTGGCAATACTCATAGCGGTAGCAACGATTTGCTTTGCGCTTATCGCGAGCATGAAAGCGTATCAAGGCCAAGCATGGAAGTATCCGATATTCTATCAGATGATCTGATACTCTTTGACCGGCGGTTCTACGCCACACTGTCCCCGATTGTCCACAAATCGTTCAACTCGCTTTTAGCTGAACTCACTGTCCGCTGCACAGCCTTAGTGAGCGACTAAAGTGGAATGATATGCCTCCAATTAATGTCCAATAAGTTTCGTGATTTGTCATTCGAAGTAAAACAATTTCTTATGGCTGTCATGGAGTAGCAAGATGTGGGAACAGGTTCGTCTCTGACAAACGCTACAGTTCAGAACTCATAGCGTGGGCGCCACATCCTAGCCGAGGCGAAAGGCAGACACTGGACTATGACCGTGAAGTATGGGCCCAGAGTCTCCCTTTCGCCCACACACTCCCCACCATTGTTGTAGAGCGAACAGTTCCACATGTGTCTTGAAACAATTATTATACTCGTCGGAGGTGCGCTTGTAGCCGATACGTAAACTGCATTTATTACAACTGGGACAAGAACTGTCACCTGGTGAGGGTTTCAACAGAGCCAATATGCAGTAGCTATCAGTCCTCTATTGAAAACGGGTGGGAGCGATGGCCTCAGACACTCCCGAGGCCCCAACCATTTGGAGAGGCCGCCGACCATGGTGTTTGTTAGTACCCCTCATAAATACCTTGCATCGTTCACACAATACCCTGCACTGCCCACTTCTCCTCGACAATAGACTTCCGTCTCTACAAACTCTAATTACCCGAATTTTCTGCGCCCCTGTGTGGTGAGGGCGTCCCAGAGAGGGCGTGCCGCCTACTGATTATGAGTGCAAACAAGACAGACGAAACGACTGCACAGCAATACGACAGTTATCCCGACCCCGACGCTATCGTTCACTTTGGGAATGTTCCGGAGGCACTGGTCGAGTTGGTCAAGGAAACGCTGGAGAGTTCGGAGAACCTGTCGACTTCCCGCGATCCATTGCCCGAAACGACGCTACTCGTCGAGGAGGTCGACAATGAGTGACGACCACCTGTTCATCGTTGTTGAGGGTATCGGACTGGCTGACTTCCCGGAGAACGAGGCGAGTGCCACCAAGCAAGACGAGGCTGTTGCCCTCGCGAACGATATCCATGACCTCATCCGTGAAGAGTATGGAAAGGAGGAGATTGAGGGCGTCATTCCGGTAATCAATCCTGACGTCCACGAACAGATGCAGGCGACCGAGCTCTCACCGGCGTACAGTCGACGCCGGTAGTTCTTCGGAATCGTTCTCGTTGGCCTCGACGCAGGCGAGTACGTCTCCCTCGAAGACGACAGTGCACTCGGCCACGAGGACGACCGGTGATCTCGACAACGATCGAAAGTCGTCCACAGTGTCCGGCGGACCAACGACCGAAGCGGTGGGTTCGAGTCGCCATCCGTCGTCGTATCCCAGGGGCTACTCGTGAGGGCGAGGCACCGCATCGATGTACCGCTGGAGTTCCGTCTCGGAGCGTGTGACGGCATCGGAGTGGGATCGCTTGATCGTCCGTACCGCCTCGGCAATCGATGCCTTCAGGTCAATATATTCTTCGTCACAGTCGAGGCGGGACTGGAGGACATCGGCGGCTGGGGCGGCAAGTTCGGGGTGGGAAGCGCCGATCCGCCCGAGGGCTTCAGCGGTCTCCTCCCGCAGTTCAGCGTCGACATCACCGAGGTCGGCCTGCAACTCGTCGAACCAGTGTGGGTCTATGTTGGGATCCGACGCGCCGATCTTCCCGAGGGATTCGAGGGCTGCCACTCGAACGCCGCGATCCTCGTCGTCCACGAGTGGCCGCAGGCTGTCACTGACCGTCGTCGGTAGTTCCGTGTCGGCTGCTGCAATCGTTCCGAGTGCCTCGGCTGCCGCCTCGCGCACGTACCGTTGTCTGTCCTCGGCAAGCGTCTGAAGATCGTCTCGGACGAGCGCGGCAACCTCGGAGTCGTCGGCCCCGATCTTCCCAAGTGCGATTGCGGCGGCGCTCCGATTGTGGAGCGAGCCGTCGTCGAGCAACTCCCGAAGGTCCTCAACGGCTGGCCGAGCTGTGGCTGAACGGCTGGCACCGATCTCGCCGAGTGCTTCGGCGGCGTCACACGAGAGTACCTCGTCGTCGAGGCAGGTCCGGAGGTCTTCAATGGCAGGGTCGAGTGCCTCGGGATGTGTGGCACCGATTCGCTTGTACGCATCGATGATCCCAGACACATCGACCTCGTCGTCGCGATATCTTTCATCCACCGCCGCGAGGATTGGGTCTGTGGTGTCCGCGGTACTGTCGAAGCGGTCGTCCAACGCCGTAACGACGCGCGGTGCGACCTCAGGGTCCGCTGCTGCAATCTTCCCGAGTTCCGTCACGGCGGCGTTGCGCACGGACTCGTCATTGTCGTCTACCAGCGTCACCAGGTCGTCGACGGTTGGTCGGACAGCAGCAGGCCGGACGGTCGCGATGTCGCCAAGGGCTTTCACGGCACCTGATCGGAGACGGTGATCGTCGCTTTCGAGGTGTGGGGTGATACGGTCCAGTTCGGGAACGACCGCATCGGGATGTGCGGCACCGATCCGCCCGACAGTGCCGAGTATCTCCCCACGGGCCAGGTTGCGAAACCGATCTCCCATCTCCGTTTCAACACGTGTCAGCAGCTCTTCGACGACGACCGAGAGTTGGTCAGGATAGGCGATAGCGACGTTTGCGAGTGCGACCGCAGTGCCGATCTGATGTGGTCCCGCCTGCTCGGTAAGCCGGTCTCGCAGGCCCTCGACGACGGGATCGACGATATCGGGACAGACGAGTGCGATCTGGACGAGTGGCGCTGACAACGGACTTTCCTCGACTGTCTCGTCTTCGGTCAGTGCGAGCAGGTCGTGTCTGGCAGGCGCGATCGCCATCGGGTAGGCGTATGAGATCGTCGCCAACAGAGTGATTGCACAGCCACGCAGCGACTCGTCATCGAGGCAGTCGATGATCTCGTCGACGTGCGAGCGAACAAGCACGGGCTTGGTCTCGACGAGTGCCTCGAGCGCTGTCACGGCGGTTTCTCGCACGTGCTCGTCTTCGGTGTCGAGGTTTTCCACGAGCCACTCGACAGTTGTATCGAGCGCATCCAGGTCATTCTGTGCGACCCACGTGAGCATATCGCGGGCCTCCTCCCGTGTCCGTCTGGTCTCGTGGACGACGTACGGCTGGAGGCTCTCTGCGACACGTCGAGTGCAGTTGGGGTGGGCCCCGATCTTCCAGAGGGCTTCCTGGGCGTCCGAGCGCCCGTGGCGGCCGTCGAGGAGCGCACACAGGGCCTCGATCTCGTCGTCCGACGCCGTGGCGGGATCGACTGTCTCTCGGAGCTCCTTGGCTCGTCGCGCTGCGTCGTCGGGGGTGTCATTCGTCATGTCGTATTCTGAAATCGGGTTGCGTATTTGATCCGCTCGGGGCTGTCGGCTGTTGTCGGTCAGGGAGTCCTCTCGCTACAGCATCGAGCTCACCGATCCTCCTGTCTCGGTGGGTTCTCACCATCATCGGTATCACAGTCAGTTGTCGAATCCGGCCCGTCGGCGGGGTCAGCAGGGTCGTCGACACCCTCCGCATCGAAAATGTCGCTGGAGATGTCGCCGTTATCTGTGGCCTGGAGTCCCTGATCGAGACGCGCAATGTAGTCCGCGCGTTCCCGAACGTTGGCCGAGAACAGCGTGTCCCGTGCGTTCGAGAACGTTCGCTCGTGGGCCCCATCGGCGCGGAGCAGATCAGCATCGATCGCATCCTGGACAGACTCGTTCACGGCGTCAATACACGCTTCGATCCGTGTTCGGGGGCCGTGGCTCTCTGCACCCTTGACGACCACATCGGCGTAGAGGGCTTCCAGGAACGCTTCCGAGTCGTTCACGTACGGTCCCCTGGTGAAGTCACGGAGTTCCGAATCGAGTCGTCGTCGCCACTCGTCGGCATCGTCCTGCACTGCCTCGAACAGGGCTCGAACGTACACGTCGGCGACGAATTCGTCCGGACGGTCCGGTGCTTCCCGTGTGGCGGTCGATTCGATCCTGGCGCTCACGATCTCGAGCCACTCGTCGGTCACCAGGCTGTCGGTGTGGGTTCGACCGACCGTCGCGAACGCCTCGGCGAAGATCCGTTCGAAGATGTCGGCTCGGTCGAGCTCGATCCAGTCGAGGGAGAACTGGTCGTCGAGAACCGACAGCACCTCGATTACACAGAAGCGGACCTCCTCAGACTCGACGCCGGCGGCGTGTCCGAGTGCTCCACCGAACACCGAGGCCACGTACACGACTGGATGTGGTGGATTATCCGGCGCGGTCGCAGCCGTTTCGATCTGTGACAGCACCGCCTTGACCAGTCGCTCGTGCGTGCGTTCGCCAACGTCAGACCGAGTCAGCACCGCAGTCAGAATCTCTGCGTCGACCGCCGCGAACGCGTTGAACCAGGTCGTCTCGTCGGGCTCGTCGATGGACTCGCGACTGTGACGTAGCGACTGGACGAGCACCGTGACCCACTCCTGGGTACGACTCGATGCGCCATCAGCCGCCCATCGAACGGCTGCGCCGCCGTAGACGTCTGCGAGGAACTGAACCGGGTTGTCGACCGATTCGGCCGAACTCGCCCGTGCTTCGATGCAGTCCGTGATGCCAGTGTACCACGTGTGCTCTTCGCGTGGCGTCACACTGGGGTCAGGTTCGGCCAAATCGCCAAACATGTTCCACTCGTCCCAGTGGCCCGACTCGGCCGACCCATACATCCCGTTCGTCTCGACGCTGTCGTCCGAATCGGCCGAGTCAGGTTCGAACCCCTGAACGGCTGTCGAAAGGGCGTCGCGATACACGGCTGTCAGATGCTGGGTCCGTTTCTGGGTTGACTCCGTGGCGGCACCACCCCGTGTCACTGACTCGTCGTAGAGTGCCATCCAGTCCTCGAAGCCCAGGGAGTCGTCGAACGGAATCGATTTTACGCCGTACGGGTACTGACTGACCTGATCTGGGTATTGCTGCTCGACGTTGCCAAAGGCCGCGAGGGCCGTGGCGTGCAGCACTGCCCGGAGTTCCTGTTCGGCGTCGAAGTGGCCGGCGTCTGTGATGGAGTCGACGAGACGGTGACACGTCGCAAACAACTGCTCGGCGCGGTCGAGGTTGCCCGTCTGGACGACGGTCCGAACGGCACCCCCGTAGGCGTCCGTCACGAACGCCTCGGGATCCACGTCGAGTGTCGACACTGTCGCTGTGTTTGCCATGCTGCGCCCGACGGCATCGAGCCAGGGGCCGATCCGGTCGTCCGAACACTCGTGTTCGAACACCCACTGGCCGACAGCGGCGACGTAGGACGCTTCGAGCATCGCTGGTCCGGCGTCCTGATCGGTAATGATCGCGACCGCGTCGCTGGCACGGGACTGGATATCGGCCACCCAGTCAGCCATCGCCTCGGGCGAACAGTCGCCGTCCGCGACGGCCCCGAGCATGGACCCGAAGCTCTGTGCAAGCACGACCGTCGTAAAGTGATCGTTGGGACTCGAAGCGTACTGGCGAACGAGTGAGACGATCGTCGCGAGACCGCCGTTCGCTGCCGCTGGATTCTCCGCCCGTCGGACGATCCGGCCGACGGCCTTCCCGTAGACGAAGTGAAGCGGAAACCGCCACCCGTCGTCCGCGACCATAGCGTGAAGCGTTTCGTCGACACACCCGATTGCGCCGTGGTTTACCACCGATCCGTCCGGCGGCTGTGCGAGCCTCGCCAGTGCACCCGAGAACGCGGTGGCAAACGGCTCTAAATTCCCGCCGATACTCTCCTCGTGGGGATTCGATACCTCGTTCGTGACCTCTAACACACCGAGTGCGACCGCGTGGACCCACTCGTCAGTTCTCGGATTAGCCAACGCAACGGCTGTGATTGCGGTCTCGTAAACTTCGCCCCGGTACTGGAGAGCCCCCTCCGTGTCGGAACTCCGATTCCGCCCCACGTCCGCCACGAGGTCGTCGACAAACGAGAGCCACTGCTGTGCTGCGTCGGGCCCGTGTGTCGTCGAGACGATGTCGACAACCTCAGCAAGAACACGCCCCACGAACGCCCCATCGAGTGCGTGATCCGGAACACTCGCAATGGCTGCCAGGGTGCTCTGGTCGGCGACCGACTCGACGTCGACGTTCCGACGAGACGGGAACTGCACCGTGTTCCAGCCAATTGCATCCAGTAGCTCCTGCGCAACGGCTGCCGGGTCACGATCAGTCTCGACGCTCGGATCCTTGACCGAGAATTCGACGCGGTCAGTCCAAGCTGGAAGTTCGTCACAGCCAGCCCGTTCAGCGATCTCGTCGAGGCGCTCGCGATTGGTGTCGTCACAGATGAGCAGCGCGCCGGCACAACTTCCGTCCCCGACCCACTCGGGGAGTGCTCGGACGCCATCGTCGCCGAGTATCTTCGCTGGTTCGGCCCCGTACGTCGCGACGACGACCGTGTTCGGTGTCGCTTCGACCCCCGTCCGAATCTGGTCGGGGTTTCTCAGGTCGGGGAGTTTGACGGTCGTTCCCCAGTCCTCGAGTTCCGAAGCGAGTGTGGCAGCGACCTGTCGTTTTCCGCTCGATCTCGGGCCACTGAGGACGACCAGCCCGCCATCGAGCGCATCGAGGAGGTCGTCGCCACCGTTGCCGTCCTCTCCGTCGACGAACGACCGCCAGTCCAGCCCCTCCTCGTCGGTCTCGTCAGCCTCCTGAATCGTGCCCGGGAGCTCACGCTCGGCAGCAGCCTCGTGCAGTGCCTCCGGCCCGTCCCAGTGCCAGGCACCGACGAGTGGCGAGGAGCCATACGCTTCAGGGTCCGTGGAGACGGTTTCGAGCGATGCACTCTCCGACTGGAGCGCATCCACTGCGTCGTCGAGTGCTTCACGAGACACGTCGAAGATCGATTCCTCGTCGTCAGCCGTGAGACGCTCGCGAATCCGTGCTCGCATCGACTCCCCGGCGAAGACCTGGAGGTGGTCGACTGTTCCGGGCGGGAGATCCAGGGCACGTTCCAGTGCCTCAGCAGTCGGTGAAAGTGTCCGATTTCGAACGAGGGAATCGAGCCAGTCCCCGTCCTCGGCGATTCCAACGGCGACGAGCGCGAGCGCAGCCAGAACCGCTGGCGACCGCTCGTTCGGGATTCGGCTGGGGAGACCCCCTCTCGGAAGGAGTCGTGCGATGACATCCGCGAACTCGCTATCGAAGGGACCGCTCGTAATCTCATATCTCTCGAACACTCGTCTGACATCGCCAGGCAGGAGCACTGCCGACGTGTCGTGTTTCGAGAGGGGGAGAAACGCTTCCGGCGTGACTGTTCCGTCGTACCATCCCAAGTGCTCTTGCAGTTCCGAAGTGGTGAAGTAGTAGGGTGGATATCTGGCTCGTTCCAGGACGGCGGCTCGCTCGTCGTCACCCAACCCGTGCGTTCCACCTGAGAGACGCTGTCGAACCTCGTCGATTGCTGTCCCGGCAGCAGTCGGCGGCGTTCGAACCACCACTACCCTGTCGACAGTCTCGATGAAACTGCCCGACACGCCCAGATCACTCCGGCAGAGCCAGTCGAAACTCCGGGGATTGGTGACGAGTACTGCGCCACCCGATATGGAAAACAGCGATTTCTGCCCGTACTCGTAAAGGTAGGTCGAGAGGGACTCGTCGTCGAGGGCGAACGCTGCTGAGACGAAGTCCTCGACGATTACGAGTTCCCCGTCGTCAGCAACGTCCGTCTCGGGCAGTCGCTCGACGGACTGCCCCAGTGGCCGTAGCTGCTGTGATGTTCCGATACCTGGTGCACCGAGAACGAGGGTTACCTCGCCCAGTTCGATGGTGTCTGCCAGTTCGTCAGGTCTGACTTCTTGTATCGTGGTATCCATGAGTGTACTGCAACCGACCCTGTTGACGACTCGTCTGAGAGAACGACAACGGTAGGTGGATATATCCAGTTCGTCATGAATTTAATATAACAGTTTCTATTAGGCGGTAGTTATCCACTGATCGCCGGTCTGACTACAGCTCTTGATCTGGCGGCCGCGTCGATTCGCACGTCTGGTGGACCCAGGCCTATGTTTACGGTGCTCCGTTACTCCAACCGAGGTAATGTTTAGTTTGGAGCATTGTGCCAGCGAGCGAAACTCTGGAGCCAATTTTCAGCTGTCTTCGGTTCGACGTGACTGAAACAGTTTGAAAACGAAGAAGTTCGTCGTTTTATTTCTCGAAAGATACGTTCGACAGCATTCCGATTTCCGTGGCGTTCTGTCTGAAATCGGCGCCCGAATCGTTGCAGTGCAGCTTGGAGATGTTTCGCGCCATCGACGAGAAAACGGCGGTTTCGACATCACCAAATCTATCCAGTCTCTACTACCGCTGAGGCGGGCGATTTCTGGCATGAACCACTAAGAAATTCTCCCGCCTCACTTTTGATACTTAACTAAACACGACCGCTGAAGTCGCCAGAAGATCTTAGTAGCTAATTCTTGGTGATGCTTATCATCAGGATCTTGCCGCTCAGTCAGATATCTGTTTGAAACTCTGAATGGCGACTACGATTTTGTTTTGGGACGGAATATCCCGGACACTGTACTCATGTGGGTGCTGCTGATCGTGTGGATATTCGTCCGGTTGTGGGACATCATACGTTTTGCTGCCGCGGAAATCGCTCAGGAACTCTCGGGTGAGCATCGGTTCCACGAACGCCAGCTGTGACCCCTCTGTGTCACCGATATACCCTTGAATGAGTGTGTTGCTGAAGCTAGTAGGATCACCTCGACCGTCGGGGCTGCTTGGGAGTTCAGGCGCATCGTTAGGAGCTGCGTGTTCACCCATGTCTGTGATATACCGCTCATCAGCGACTGCCGGAGGTGGTCGCGCATACCCTTCTGGAAGTTGAGTGAAGTCGAAATTTGTCTCGATTCCGTCCGCTGTTTTGATATCGTACGGCGGAAGCTGAGGCCCCTCAACGTCATCTACTGTTGCGGGGTCACGCATATGAAAGTGGACATCGAAGTGTGGCTTCTCCCACGCTCCGTTACCACCAAAATGGCCGTCTGGATTCCAGTTGAGTCCTAAGAAGGTAAACGGCGTGCCAGCCGCATCTGGGAACGGCACAAAGAACTGGAGTGACTGTTTGAAATGGATCGTTGCCGCTTGTCCACTAAACCGATACTTATCAGTCTCCACAGGATTGTCTATCTCATTTATTTCTGTCTCGCTTGGAAGCCCTTCGAGTGCCGTGTGGTCGAACTCGACCCCGTGATACCTCGGCTCTCCTGACGGTGTTTCACTCGTAAACGTTCGCACCTCCCCGTTTCCGAGGGTGGCTTTCCGTCCATACTCAGTGATTCCACTCGGCGGAAAGTCCTCTGCGCGATTGCTGCTATCTCCAGAACCCATCTCGTCGGACCGCACCTGTCTAGCAACTGGTGTGGCCAGACCGACTCCCCCCAATATCGCACTTCCAGCAAGGGTCGACTGAAGTAGCGTCCGCCGATTTAGGGTGAACGTCGGCTGTTCCTCTGACTGACTCTCCTCTTTTCCTTTCGGGCTGGATTCTTCCACCATACTGGTTAAATATAGCTCTGTTTACACTTTAAGCTGTGCGCAAATAGAACCGTGTACCTACAACAAGTGTACCGTCATATCGGTCCGAAACCCTGTCCTGTGAATCGGACTGTGTCAACAACTAGTGCTTAATTGAGTGAAGCGGCCGGTGTTGGCTGGATCGCAAGCCGCAGAATCCAGCGCCACCGCTGCGAGACTGTACCGAGTGTCGTAGCCGGCGCTGGAGCATTGCTGTGGACAGCGCCGAAGGGCCCTCGTGCGTCGAACGTCGTCCGGCAGTAATACCGAGACATTCCCGTCGCTCACTGCGGCAGACAACACGCTGGAATTTCCGGACGATGCCACTTTGGGGTAGTCCTATCTGTGGACCGCCTCGGGGCCAAGCCCGACACACTCGGCTAGCTCCGCCTGTCGATCCGTTCTGACCGATTGACGGCGGCGGTCTATGACCTATGGTAATATTATGTGTCGTGGTAACTCCCCGTAATCATCAAAAAATTAATTACTATATTATGAAATGGTTCTATCTGACGTATGGAATTTACACGGCAGGAGTCCCTTGATCGACTTCAGGAAACAGTATCGGGCGGCGATCCGGTCATCGGCGCAGGTGCAGGGACCGGTATCTCAGCGAAGTTCGCCGAGCGGGGTGGCGTCGATCTACTGATCATCTACAATTCCGGTCGCTATCGGATGAACGGCCGGGGGTCGCTGGCTGGCCTCCTTCCTTACGGTGACGCCAACGAAATCGTCGTCGAGATGGGCCACGAAGTGCTTCCAGTCGTCGAGGACACGCCAGTTCTCGCCGGCGTCAACGGGACCGACCCGTTCCGACAGATGGATGTGTTCATCGAGAGCCTGAAACGGCGCGGGTTCTCGGGCGTCCAGAACTTCCCGACAGTGGGTCTCATCGACGAGGACAGCGGGTTCAGACAGAATCTCGAGGAAACGGGGATGGGCTACGACAAGGAAGTCGACATGATCCAAGAAGCGGCCGAGCAAGGAATGCTCACCTGCCCATACGTCTTCAGCGAGGAGCAGGCCCGCGAGATGACTGAGGCCGGAGCGGACGTGGTCGTCTCACATATGGGACTGACTACATCTGGTGATATTGGTGCCGAGACGGCACTGGACCTCGATGCCGCAGCCGAGCGCGTTCAATCCCATCACGACGCCGCAAAAGAGGTAAACGAGGACGTACTGGTGATCTGTCACGGCGGCCCGATCGCATGGCCCGACGATGCCCAGTACGTACTGGAACACACCGAGGGTGTCGTCGGATTCTTCGGTGCGTCGAGCATCGAACGCCTCCCGACTGAGGAGGCAATCGAAGCACAGGCCCGCAAATTCAAGGATATTACCCTCTAAAATGACTGATCACGAATACTTCATCACTCCTGATGACGTCGAAAGTCAGCTCTTCGATTGGGGCGTCCTGAAGTGGCTGAGCACGCCTGAGGTGACGGGTGGCGAGCGCTTCAGCGCTGGCGTCGTCAAACTCGAACCCGGAAAGGGCCATGAGCGCCACTCGCACCCCGACAGCGACGAGATCCTTTTCGTCATCCGGGGCGAGGGTGAACAAGAGGTCGCCGATCAGACACGCGATATCTCGGCCGGCGAGATGGTGTTCGTTCCTGAAGGCGTCGAACACGGAACCGTCAACACCAGCTGGGAACCGCTGTTACTGCTCGCGGTCTACGCGCCACCGGGTCCTGAAGAGGTACTCCGGGACCTTCCTGAGTGTGAGATCGTCCCGCCGGGCGAACTGCCGACACCCGAGAACATGGAGGAGTGAGTATGGCCGTCACAATCGTTGGGACGCTCGATACGAAAGGCGAAGAGATAGGTTTCGCCCGAGATGTCCTTCGCGCGCAAGGCGTTGACGTACACATCATCGACACGGGCGTGGTTGGCGACCCGGAGATCGATCCGGACACTGCTGCGAGTGCGGTCGCCGAAGCGGGCGGCACCACGCTGGGGCACCTTCGGGACGATGCCGACCGCGGTGAGGCAATCGAAGCGATGGGCAAGGGCGCAGCGGCGATTGTCCAACAGCTACACGATTCTGGCGACCTCGACGGTGTGCTCGGACTCGGCGGCTCGGGCAACACCTCGATCGCGACCACGGCGATGCGGGCGCTGCCGGTTGGTGTCCCAAAAGTGATGGTCTCGACGATGGCCTCCGGCGACACTGAACCGTATGTCGGTGCCACTGACGTGATGATGTTGTATTCGGTGGCTGATATTGAGGGACTCAACCAACTCTCCCGGAAGGTGATTGCTAATGCTGCCCTCGCGATGGTCGGGATGGTCACGAACCAGCCAGACATCGAAATTGAAGACCGCCCCACTATCGGAATCTCGATGTTCGGCGTCACCACACCGTGCGTCCAGACGGCTCGGGAGTATCTCGAAGAACGAGGCTACGAGACGATCATCTTCCATGCGACTGGGACCGGTGGGAAGGCGATGGAGGACCTCGTGAGACAGGGCGTCATCGACGGCGTGTTGGACGTGACGACGACGGAGTGGGCCGACGAGCTTGTAGGGGTGTGCTTGCTGCTGGCCCCGACAGGCTGGACGCCGCCGCGGAGACGGGCACGCCACAGGTCGTCTCGACGGGCGCGCTGGACATGGTCAACTTCGGGCCACGAGACTCCGTCCCCGAGGAGTTCGAGGAGCGGTACTTCCATATCCACAACCCACAGGTAACGCTGATGCGGACAACGGCCGAGGAGAACGCTGAGCTGGGCGAGATCATCGCGAAGAAGCTCTCGGCAGCGAACGGGCCAACTGCTCTATACATTCCACTTGGAGGTGTTTCGATGCTCGACGTCGAGGGAGAGGATTTCCATGATCCCGACGCCGACACAGCCCTGTTCGAGGCACTCAAAACAAATCTGGCTGAATCGGTCGAACTGGTCGAGATGGAGACCGACATCAATGACGAAGCGTTCGCCCGGGCACTGGCCGAACAGCTTGACGCGTATATGCGAGAGGTAGATCTCGCTCCGGGGGAGTGACCCGGGCTTCTGGACCGTCAGCAGTCCTGAAGTCGTCCACCCACCTGGACAGTGATGCCCTCTTCACGAGCGTAGTCTGTGACAGTCTTGAACGGGAGACCGAACGAATCGGCGGTCGTCTCGTGTGGAATCGGCCAGTCATCGCTGTAGACGACGTAGGAGTTGGTGGCAAGGCTGTACTCTCGACTGGCTTCGAGACTCTGGCCGTTGACGGCCACACCGATTAGCCGTCCAGCCGCGGATCGTACTCGACGGTCATTCCGCTGACGTCGCCGTGCCAGAGCCGTCCGTCCTCGCGGTGGGGACGGAAGGCCGCCTCCAAGAGGGCTCGTAGCTGTTCACCCGTGACGTGGAGGGCTTCTACCGTACCGCCGAAGGGGTGTACACTGGCCACCTCGCCAGCCGTGACTTCGCCGGACAGGGGTCGCCCCTCTCGAAGACCGCCATTGTGGACGAAGCTGACATCGGTATCAGCCGCCCAGCGATAGGCGTCGGCCACGAGATTGCCAACACGACTCTCGCCGCGGGTTCGCCGGTCGAGACCTCGATGGATCGGGTCGTCGACAGTGGCAACAGTCTCCAGCAAGCCGACATCGGCCAGCTGCTCGCGTGTCGTGTCAGCCACGGATTCGTCGAGAGTCCCTCAGCTGTTGAGTGACGGGTGGCACTCGGCGAGCAAGTCCGTCGAAGAGCTCGATTTCCCAGACCACCTGCCGTTCGCTCCGGGACGGACGACCAGTGTTCCGTCGACAATCTCGTGGCGTTCCGTGTGGACGTGGCCGCCGAGGACCACGTCGACGCCCTCGACGGCCGCAACGGCGATCTCTAGGTCGCTCCGCAAGTGTGCGAGAACGACGAAATGATCGACACTGTCACCGAGTTCACTGACCGCTGTCCGCACGCTCTCGACCGGACTGGTCACGGTCAGCTCTGACGCGCCGGTGGGTGCAATCCGGGGAGTCGCCGGATCGATGACGCCGACGAATCCGACTCGCCGCCCGTCTCGGTGCAGGACCGTCGTTCCGTCTAACCCAGCGAATGGAACGCCACGCTCGTCCTCACTCGCCCCTTCAAAAACGTTCGCGACGATCCACTCCTGTGGACTCTTCGAGATCACGTCTAGAATGGGGGCAGTCCCAAAGTCGAAATCGTGGTTCCCTACCGTCTCGACGTCGGTACTCACTGCCCGGAAAAACGGCATCGCTTGATGCCCCTCGTAATGGGCGAGGACACCCGGTGCAGTGTTGTCGCCGGTGCCAGCGACCACTGTATCCTCACCGCGGATCGACCGGATCGTTCCGGCAAGCCGATTCGCACGTCGTCGCAAGCGTTCTCAATGTCAGAGTAGTGGAGCAACCGGATCGACATCTTTCGGAACCGATTCCAGTGGGGCATAGAAGTGGATACCGTTTGCTTCTTGTGAGGGGACCGATAGCAGAAGCTGTCGGTTCTGGAAGGTCGCGAGTTCGTTCAGCGGTTACACCGGTTCAGCGCCAGTTTGCGTTACCAGAGCAGGCGAGTAGAAATCCACGATCCAGATGAGTGTCCCCATTGAAATTGTCGTCCTGCTAAGTACCAACAGGACTGACTCGCCGCGATAGTTAGAATGGATTTGAGAGATATTCGTTCGGATTGAGTTACGCACAGTAACGAGTGGGTCGACGACTTGGCTGATTTCGAGGCGCCAACAAGGCTCGAAAAGAGGTAGGCGTCGGTCAGCGTGTAATCGTGTTCGGCAGCGAGTAATTTGATGAGGTCCTCGTTTGCCATCTTGACCGCATCTTCCATCGTTTCGGCACTTGCAATCGTCTTCCACGTCACCAGTGTCGACGAGTGGGCGCTCAAGGTCGACAGCAGCGTCAGCGATTACTGAGACGGTGACGTCGATTTCGGTCCCGATTTCGGCACCAGTACCACACATTTCACCGTCTGCCATCGCAGCCTTCGAATCACCCATCGCTAACATCGCACCGTCTTGGAACACCGGAAAATATGCTGTCGTCCCGGTGGTCATAGCCGTCGTATCGAGATTTCCGCCATGGTCGTGTGGCGTCAAGGTCGACATCGCTTCTTCGGATGTTGCCACGCCAATGGTCCCGATGACAGGGTCAACTGGGATCTCCATATCCTTGAACGAGAGTGACGTACCGTCGTTGGTTATCTCCGTCACGCGCGTCGCTGGGTGTTCGATGTTTTCGTGATCCTGCAGGAGTCCAAACCCCGGTGCCGTAATTACGCGACCCAAGTCCTCGTTGACTCGTACGTCTTCGATCTCAACCTTGAGGACATCGCCGGGTGTGGCTCCTTCAACAGCGACCGGCCCTGTAGCCGCATTCACTTCTTCAGGGATCGCATCCATCAGATCAGCGTCTGACTGAACGGCTTTGTTCAGGCTATCGATGGTTTCAAACGTGAGTGATTCCCCGTCTGCAGCCGTATACAGCGGTTCCATGTTCGGAGCGAACTCATACACATGGCCATCTTTGTATGATATGACATTCCGTGCCATCGTACGATTTCGTTGAAAACTGTCACTTATAAATCTATTTGAGTGGAATCTGCTTTATCTCGGTTTTTCGGGACTTCGGGCCATCGCTAAACTGGGACGCTCCATCGACTTACCTTCGAAGGTCAGACGATGCGAGCGAAGAAAGTCGCAACTGGTAGAGTCCGTGGTTGTCAGTTGACGTGTAGCTGCACGGACGGTTGCCACTCGACAGTTCCACTCACATGTCCCCACCCCACGATGATTTGCTAAAGCTATGTGTACTAACGCGAGAATCTAACGGGCCGTCTTATTCCGATTCGTCGATCAGCGTTTTGAGTTCCACCAGCCGCGGCAGTTCTGAAACGCCGCTGAGTACGACCAGAACCGACAACGTGTTTCGACCGGGCGTCGGCATATCGCCGCTTCGCACCTCTGGTGACTGGAGCTCCTCCGTGAGCCATCGCCGCCCGTCGGTAACGGCGTCCCGGATCAACCACTCAGGCGGTCCGGCAAACACGGCCAGGGCTCTATCGACCGAATCCAGCCCGCACTGGGTCGTCAGTTTGCCGCGTACAGCGCGGCGAAGTGTCGTCTCGACGGCGTTGTATGCCTCGATTTCGTCGACGTCGTCTGAGCTGTCGCCGAGAAAACGGTTCTTGAGCTGGTCTATGACTGTCCCGTCACCCCCGCCATCGGCCGATTGCAGGTCCTGACTGGCGTAGCCAAGCGCCGTGAAACCTGAGTCTGAGAGGGTGTTGATTATTTCGCTGGCGTCGACGACACTCTGGCCGACTGCCTCGGATGCCGTCGCCTCGCCTGCTGCGAAAGCGCCGCCAGCCGCGTCACGACCGTCTCGTTCAGTGTCTCGGCGGCCGCCTCGACCGTCTGCCCGCTGCCGAGCCACGCTTCGTTATCGAACAGTATCTGCCCGTCGACGGTCGATTCCAGCGCCCGGAGTGCTTTGATGGTGTTCGCGGCTGCTTCGTCGTCTCGGCCGGCGGGCAACACCGCCAGACAGTAGACTGGGATCGTGTAAACCTCTGAGCGCATCAGCAATGTGGGCGGTGGCGCCGCTACCCGTCCCGCCAGCAAGCCCGGCCACGAGGACGATTGCGTCGATATCGCTCGTCACC
The DNA here is from genome assembly GCF_001485575.1 of Haloarcula sp. CBA1127. Classification (NCBI taxonomy): domain Archaea; kingdom Methanobacteriati; phylum Methanobacteriota; class Halobacteria; order Halobacteriales; family Haloarculaceae; genus Haloarcula; species Haloarcula sp. CBA1127. The sequence goes on along the minus strand of NZ_BCNB01000001.1, from coordinate 203 downwards.
AATTCATCTATTGCCCCGCACTTCGAGCCGTTCGTCTTCGATGGCGGCGGCACCGTTCGTCCGGTCCCCGTTCCCGCTCCCGTTTGTTTCGGAGAGTCCGAAGGTGTGCCGACGGTCGTCCGGAAGTGCGTCGAGTTCAGTGAGTGCTTCGGTGTCCGTGTCGAGGCACAGGCCGCGCCGAGATACGTCGTTTCGCGGCGTTC